>JAPOKD010000755.1 GCA_029977825.1 Planctomycetota bacterium
CAAGCCATGTCTGTTTGTCATCTCAGTTCCATTGCGGCAAGATTGGGCAGAAAGATCAGCTGGGATCCGTCCACCGAGGCAATCGTGGGAGATGATCAAGCAGCTTCGATGCAGGCCCGAAGTCGTCGCGCGGGATATGAAATTCTCGAGGTTTAGAGCTGGGCCGGAAATTCAATTCCGTAGAACTTCCGCGAAGCAACATGTTTTCATTCGTGTTGCTTACGGGCTCTTAAGAATTTAAAGCGATGCCAACTCGCCTCACTGTTTCACTGGTGCGGCTTGAATCGTGAGGCAGCAGGGGAACGTTTGCTGCCGTACTGTATTCATCAGTTGCCGGAAATTGGCTTCTCGCGTTGGGGCACCGGAACGCAGGCTGCCCTCATCACAACATGCAAACGTGCTGCGGACAGTAGACATGGGACCGACGCATGTTTTGCAAGCATAGGGTCCCGGTTAGGAACTGTGTCCCAGCCAGGTCTTGAGTTCCCGACTAGGAACGAGATTGCTGGGTCGGGACTGTTGATTGACAACAACCAGGTTCGCGTTATTCGCTAGTGCCAGATTCCAGTGGGCGAAGGATTCATGCTGAACCTACGGGTGATCAGGAATTCCACCGTCCTTGGCTTGTGCTTCAATTGTCTCCGGTTGGTTTCACAGCCACATCAACTGATTGAGATGGATGGGGCGCCTATTCCCTCTTTATGGGCATTTCGATGCGTGTTTTAACGAGCTGGAGTGTCGTCGATTGCTGAAGGGCGCGTCTGTCTGCATCACGGTCCGCACAAGCATGCCAATCAGGCAGTCACTTTGTCCTGCAGGTAGAATTTTGAGGGTTCTTGTTGTGTAAATGTTACGGCGCGTTTATAGTCTGCTTGTGGGCGACGTGCGTCCATGACTACGACAATGGTCGGAACAAATGAGATGCGTCCCCTGCTTGGGTGATCGTATTCCGATCGCGAGGGTAAGTCTTAGCTAGGTGCTTAGATCCTCGTCAGGCGAAAAAGTTCGCCATCTGCTGCCCTACCACGATCGCGTCGATCCGCTGGAAAAGCTGCTCGCGTCGTGAAGACGCATCCTATTCCGTGACATTCTTATTGGTCCGGAATCAACGGAGAGCCGCTTGTGCTGACGACAGCAACACAAGGCACGATCTTCAATTACGCGATCCCTGGCAGTTGAAAGCTGAATGCTGCCGGCCCGAACGGGCTGAGAGCACTGCTCGACTGCGGATAGACAACCATACGTCCGTCCTGATGATTAGCTTTTGTGTGCAGACCACCGGTTTGCACACGAGGGGTTTCTCAGGTTCAGACGCCCCCCACTGAGAAGACCTAACTTGAACGATTTTAAAAGTCTCGACTTGTTTGCACCGCTTCAACGCGCTTTGGCCGAGCAAAATTACAAACAGCCCACTCCCATTCAGGCCCAGACGATTCCGGCCGCGATTGAAGGCGCAGACATCTTGGGTTGCGCTCAAACAGGAACCGGAAAAACGGCTGCCTTTGCATTGCCCATTCTTGATTTTCTTGGGCACGAGAAGCCTAAAACGAAATCCAATCGGCCCAACGTTCTGGTTCTTGCTCCCACTCGAGAGCTCGCAATTCAAATTGGCGATAGCTTCCGTAACTATGGCAAGCATATGAAATTTCGCCAAACACTTGTTTACGGTGGTGTCGGCCAAGGAAAACAGGTGGCGGCGCTTCGTCAAGGCGTGCACGTGTTGATTGCAACTCCCGGCCGGCTTCAGGATTTGATGGACCAGGGGCACGTGAGTCTTGACAATATTGAAATTTTCGTACTGGATGAAGCGGATCGAATGTTGGACATGGGGTTTCTGCCCGCGTTAAAGAGGATCATTGCTGAGGTTCCAGAACAAAAACAGAGCCTGTTTTTCTCGGCTACACTGCCGCCCAAGATCCGTGATCTTGCGGCGCGTCTGTTGTTCAATCCGATCTCGATCACAGTCGCCAACAAAACACCAACTGTTGAGCGAATTGAACAGTCGGTTCGGTACGCAAAGCGTGGCAACAAGCTGGCTTCGCTTACCGAAATATTGAATGGCAAAGATGTCGACCGAGCGATTGTCTTTACACGTACGAAACATGGCGCCAATGGTCTGGCTAAGAAACTTGACCGCGCGGGCATCGCCGCCACAGCGATACACGGCAATAAGACCCAAAATGCAAGACAAAGGGCTCTGGAGTCGTTCCGGCAGAAAAAAGTGAACGTGCTGGTCGCAACCGATGTTGCTGCCAGGGGTATCGACATTGACGGCATTACCCATGTCGTGAACTTTGACATGCCTGTTGATCCTGAAAGTTATGTCCACCGCATTGGGCGGACCGCCCGGGCAGGAGCCGAAGGAAAGGCTATTTCGTTCTGCACCCAAGAGGAATTAGACGAGCTGCGGGCAATCGAAAAACTGATTGGTACGCGGATTCGCGTCGAGAACCCCGAACTGAAGTTTGAGCAACAGCAACAGCCCAACCAAACAAAGCGTAAGCCGCGGAAGACAAATCGTTCACAGCAACGCAAGAACAATAAATCCGACTTGCGCAACGGTGCACAGAACACATACCGGCGCCGGAAAAAAAGCCAACGACCAAACAAACAAGCGAAAAGCCAACGAAGCGCTGCGAGTTGAGGCGGGCATCGGTAATCAGGATTCTCCTCAGCGGGAATATTCGCAGTTGTTAAATTTGTGCTGGCCAGTGTTGTAGCGCGAACATGACATCGGGTGCGGCACTGCAAATTCAGTACTTGGCATTAAGGCACCGCCGTACAGCGACAGGACTAGAAGCACAACTCCACAAGCAGGAAGTCCTCTGGGCGATCGTGCCACCGCTGTTTCATTTGCTGCAGGGTTTTCCAGCGGGTTGCGTGTGATGGAGATTCGTACCGCGGTTCTTCCGTTGGCAGCGTCTCCATCAGGCTTCTGCGTACGACCATCCCGCGAATTTTCTGTGTCCGGACGTCGCCGGCCCGTTCGCAGGTCAGGCAAAGCAGATATTGCACGACTTCAACCGAGCGTCCCGCATCGGCTTTTAGATAACCAACTGAGTATCTTTCGCTGATTTCGTTCAGGACTGGATTCAAGTAATACCAGACATCTTGACTGGGTATTGGGATGAAGGGGTTGCTTGCTGTTGTTCTTTTCGCCATCGAGACCATCTGTGACGAGGCAGACTGGTTAAGAAACACCTCGTCAATATCAGTCTCGAAGAGCGTTCTTATTTTCAGAACCCCTTGGTCGATCGAGGTCAAAGAAACATTCAGTCGGTCGAGAAATTCACGCTGTTTCCAGCGATTTCGAGATTTACGCCCGGCGAGGTAGGACGCACAGCCAGCAACGATAATGATCCATATGAGTTCCGGCCAATTCCCTGCCAGATAACTTAAAAGAGAGTCAATAATCTGTTGCATTTGCCTGCCTCGGCGAAGATGGGTTACGCAATGGAAATCG
>JAPOKD010000432.1 GCA_029977825.1 Planctomycetota bacterium
ACAACCCACTAAAGCCCATCAGACCGAGTATCGCACTTCACGATCGAACCGGTGCCACTTGATTGAAAAGGAACAACTGCCTCTGCTTGAGACCATGAAAGATGTTACATCACTCCTTCACGGACTTGACCCTTGGCAAGACCTTTGCGATGGAGGACTAAATTTCCGGGCGTTACAGACTCGTTCTCCGGCAAAGCCATCTCAGATTTTTCTGCGCTGAGTTGCGCCACACTCTTCAGGTTTTCCAAAATGGGTGAGCCACCAACCGCAGTCATGGAGTCATCGTAGTAGTCAAACCAAGGCAAACCGGAACTGTTGTAAACCTTGGCTGTCGGCGCTGGATGTGGCGGTACTTCTCCCGTCATTGACTGCCAAACCATGGAATTACAGAGGTGGACAAAACAACGCCCACCAGCCTCGATGTCCCAATCATTTACATCGTACGGATCGTTGTAGATTTCCTGCTTCATTCGGCCGCCAGGTGCCAACCCCATGTCAGGTGCCGAACAGCACTCGGGCAGCGAGTAACAAACATCCAGCGATTGCCTATTCTTCACCCGCTTTACTTTTGGAAAACGTCGTTCAAAAACTTTTCTTTTCATGGGATAGACCGCCACCTGCAATCCGCCGTGTTGGGCTGTTCCCGTGATCTGCTCTTCGGCTGAATAACCTGACCCAAGTGGCATCGCAACGAACTGCCGGATACAACCCTTATCCACGACAAATCCGTCTAACCATGGCTGCTCTGGCGCCACCATGTAGTTCTGCGGCTTTCCCGTTACCCCCTCTTTCCACGGCTCACCGCTGATAGCACATTGCTTGCCAGCCGCGACCTTGATTGCAAACGGGTAGGCTACGTCATTCTGTTCGATCCATGACGAATCGAAATCCAACCACATTGCTTCGGACTGGAACATCGGCAGCATCACACCACCGTGCTGCAGCCATGACGACGGCACGCTGGCTGCATGATCATCAACATGCTGAATGGGAAAAGCACCCAACCCAGGTGGCAGTGGATAATCGTTGGCATCGTCTGGGATGCGGAGAGTTCGCTGAAAATTGATCTGCAATTCAGCCTCAGGATGAACTTCCGGAAAAGTAAAATTCAATACATCGCTCGCTAGCTCAATCATTCAACCAACCCTTTCTCTCATGGGGGAAACAGATGGACTCACCAGTCACCATCTCGAACCTCACGCACGAGGCGTAACACGGCATGGTCCGGCATGTCCTTCAACTGCCGGATCAAATCAGCAATCAGCTTGGGCCGATTCCGAATGATCGCTTGCAAATCTCCCGACCCCTTCCCGGCCATCGCCAACAGGACATCAGGATCCTGATCCAGTTCGCGTGCGAGAGCCGCGATCGTTTTCTCCGACGGTGGCGGCTGCTGACCGCGTTCGACCTTACTGAGGTAGGACGGCTCAACGCCCACACGCGAAGCCAACTGCCGCACCGAGAACGTGGCATCCTCAGATCGCCGCTGCTCGCGAACCTTCCGTAAATAGTCGCCAAAACCTTTCATTCGTGTACCATATACTACACACTACTCATGTCAACCGGCAAACACAGACTGTGCCTGGAAAAACAGCCCAAACTCAGGGTTTCCAACCGTCCACTTACCTGTGCGTCGATAGCGCATCGGTCCCACCTCACCGCTCTGCGTTCGCTTGAACCGCCTGTAGTACTGTTCACGGAACCGGATGGTCAACCTGGATAATTGCCAGACAACACTTCTCGCACATGAAGCAGCAATGAGCGCAATCAATCGCTCAACCCAAACTGCCCGATGGACCATCCACAGCGCGATCTTTGTGGTGCGAATCAATCCCCCCCAGAAAATGGATTCGACATCAGATGCTCTCACGTGTGATGAGAAGTGCAAAGGCTTGCGACGACGCGGCAGGATGAAATCGTAAGAGCGTTTTTCACGCCCCCAGCGTGGAATCCTGGAGCATTCAGTTGTAACGACCAAGGCAGCAGAAGTTCTTGGAATCCGTCTCGATTTTCTCAGACAATTGGTGCCACAAAATAGCACCGAGTGTTAAGTTGCAAACTGTAACTTTTTACGCACTAACCCAACGCCTCCCCCCCCCCCAGGAGAGCGGCACCACCGTTTGATTCCGTGAAGCACAGACTACTACCAATATTCCTGACGACCCTGATTCTGTCAGCAGCCCCTGCCACTGCTCAAGAGTCTCTGCCGTTTCCCCCTACGCCCTCTGCTTCGCAGCCAGGTCTGACCATACAAACGTCGACTCACAAAAAGCGAGTTGCGACACGTCGTTTGCCGAAAGACGCGCCCAACATTCTGATTGTGCTGATCGATGATGTGGGCCCTGGGACGGCGTCAACCTACGGCGGCGAAATCGCCACACCCAACCTTGATCGGGTTGCCAAAGCTGGCATCTCTTACAACCGTTTTCATTCCACGGCGATGTGCTCACCAACCCGGGCATCGTTATTGACTGGTCGCAACCACACTCGAGTCGGCAATGGTCAGATTTGCGAACTGGCAAACGACTGGGATGGATTCAGCGGCGCGATCCCCAAGACTTCTGCAACCATCGCTGAGATCCTGAAAGACTACGGATACAACACCGGCGCGTGGGGCAAGTGGCACAACACTCCTGCGGAGGAAACGACTTCCAAAGGTCCTTTTGATCGCTGGCCTACCGGCTATGGGTTTGAATATTTTTATGGTTTCCTGTCGGGCGAGGCATCACAGTACGAGCCAAATTTGGTACGTAACACTACTTCGGTCGATCCACGCGCAATTCACCGTGAGGGTTACCATGTGAGCGAAGATTTGGCTGACGATGCAATTCACTGGTTGCGTGAGCAACAATCATTCGCTCCCGATAAACCATTCTTCATGTACTGGGCATCAGGCTGTGCACACGGTCCGCACCATGTCATGAAAGAGTGGGCTGACAAGTACAAAGGAAAGTTTGATGATGGCTGGGATGAGTACCGTAAACGTACTTTCAAGCGTGCCAAAGCGATGGGCTGGATTCCCCAGAATGCACAACTAACCCCACGACCAGAAACCTTGCCGTCATGGGATTCGATTCCTGAAAAAGAGAAGCCTTTCCAGCGTCGCCTCATGGAAGTGTTTGCTGGCTTCGTTGAGCACACCGATCATCAGGTCGGTCGAATCCTTGATGAGATCGAAGAACAAGGTCGCCGTGATAACACTCTGGTATTTTACATTTGGGGTGATAATGGATCCTCAGCTGAGGGGCAGAACGGTTCCATCAGCGAACTGTTGGCACAGAACGGGATTCCAACCAAGATAGAAGATCACATTCAAGCTCTCGACGAACTCGGTGGCCTTGAAGTGTTGGGTTCCCCAAAAACCGACAACATGTATCACGCCGGTTGGGCGTGGGCTGGCAGCACACCTTATCGCTCGACCAAGCTCATTGGGGCGCACTTTGGTGGCACCCGGCAACCAATGGCTGTGTCGTGGCCCGCACGCCTGAAGCAAGACGATACTCCGCGCAGCCAGTTCCATCACGTGATTGACATCGCGCCGACACTTTACGAAATCCTGGACATCACACCACCGAAAACGGTGAACGGGATTCCACAGGAAGCGCTCGACGGGACAAGCATGGCTTACACCTTCGACAACCCTGAAGCCGAAGGTAAGTTGAAAACACAATTTTTCGACATCATGGGCAGTCGTGGCATCTACCACGATGGCTGGTTCGCGGGAACGTTTGGCCCGAGAACGCCATGGACCCCGGGAATTCCTGCAGGGATCCAGAACTGGAATCCTGAAAACGATCCATGGGAACTCTACAACCTCAAGGAAGACTGGAGCCAGGCTAATGATCTAGCAGCGAAGATGCCTGAAAAGTTACAAGAACTCAAGAGTCTGTTTCTGGTTGAATCCGCCAAGAACAACAACCTACCCATTGGGGGAGGTCTCTGGACCGTCGCATTCCACCCAGAGGATGCGCCAGCAACGCCCTTCAAGAAATGGACGTTCCGTGGCCCAATGGAACGAATGCCAGAATTCGCAGCCCCCAAGCTGGGAAAATTCAATAACGATGTACGCGTCGAAGCCAAACTGCCTGAAAAGGCAAACGGCGTGATTTATGCACTTGGTGGATTCTCAGGAGGCCTATCACTCTTCATGCAAGACGGCTACCTCGTTTACGAATACAACCTGTTCGAAATCAAACGCACCGTGTTTAGATCAGCTGAACCCATTGGTGCCGGTGATGTGGTGATTGAAGTCGAGTCACGACTTGCAGAAGCAAAACCAGCCTCGCCACTGAACGTAAAAATCAGCGTCAACGGCAAAGCTGTCGCAGGAGGTCGCGTACCGATGACCGCGCCACTGACGTTCACTGCGAATGACTGCCTCGACATTGGATTTGACTGGGGCTCTCCAGTCTCCACCGAGTACTTCGATGACGCACCGTTCAAGTTTGAAGGTACGCTTGGAACAACAACTATCTCGTATAGTGACAAGTAAGCTGGGTCATCAGATTCTGGACAATGATTTCACGAACCAGGCCGCCGACGCTACCATGGGCATCGGCGGCCTGCTCTCGTTTTACGTTCAGGATTGCAGTACGCACCTATGCAAACCAGGAAAAACTGCGTCCAAAATGTCACCTGAAGTCATTGCTTCTAGTTGCTCTCTTGGTAATTCCGGGCTGATTCGCGTACTTCGAGTTCTATTTATTTCGACCACCAGAAGAACGTCCGGCTGGCCCGACTGTAAACGCAGATGAATTCCAAAGCATTTGGTCTGTTCGCCAAATACAACTGATGGGAATCGGCCAAAGCATTACAGCCAGCTTGGGTGCAACTCCAAGAGCCATCGATTCTTCAATCGTCTAAGGCGTAATCCAAGCGGCGAATTTTCGGAAATGCAAGGCACCTACTACCTTGAGACTGTTCTGCCAACTTTGAATTCCGAGAATTTCGCAATCTCCAGTTCAGAATCCATGATGCACCCCGAAGTGATTGAGGAAATGGTTCCGACCTATGAAAATGCGTTTGGCATCATCGTGATGACTTCGGTTGCAACGACCTGATTCATAGCTATGGCAAAAGCCCTCCTCGCGAGTCCGCCATGTATTCAGCTACGTCGCAACAAGCTCAACCTTGGATTGAAAATTATCTCGTACGGCTCGACACCACGATACGCAGGATCACGGGCACGATGCGATCCGATGTGTCTTTCTCACCTTCATCGCACCCAACGCCCGTTTCCGAAATGATGAAACGGCATCAGGCATGGAGTCACCCGAGCCCAAGCAAGGGGCAGAGCCTCCACCAACGCCGGACAATGCTGCAACACCAGATCGGGCTCGAACATGGTAAAAGGTGCCGCGGCACTTCGATGCATTCCCTCATCATTGCTCAATGTCATCCAGACCAAGATGC
>JAPOKD010000857.1 GCA_029977825.1 Planctomycetota bacterium
CCTCGCGAAGCAGAAGGTGGGATTTTTGGCTTGGGTCATGAATCCAGCTGTACACGCCAGTGCGTATGTGATGACGCCCCGTCATCAGTGTTGCACGCGAAGGTGAGCAGACGGCGCAGCCAGAATAAAATTGGCTGAAACGCGTGCCTTCGGATGCCAGTCTGTCCAAAGTCGGTGTTTTCACTGGGCCGCCATAACAGCCAAGATCCTGATACCCCAAATCGTCAGATAGCAGTAGCAGTACATTTGGTTTTTTGAAGACCTGATCGGCACAGGCAGATTCGGGGAGAACGCAAATGAAAATGGTTAGCAGTGCAAGGTGGATGCCATGAAATGGCCGCAAACGAATACAGTGCATAGGTGTTTCCAGATAAGGAGCTGTGTTTTGCGGGAATCGCGATTGTAGCTTTCAAGCAATGTTTCTTCCAAAACCCGGTGCGCCACACCAATGGTTATTGGTGTGTGGTCATTGGTGTGTGTTGAAGTCTTTTGCGAAAACCTGATGAACAACGTTGCGGTCTTCCGCGTTTTCAAGCTTCGCGATCACAGGATGACTCTTGGTTCACTGTGTTAGTTTGGCAGGGAACAAAGTCTGACCACGATATGTGTGTGTGGCAGGATTGCAGCATACCGAAATGGGCGTGGTCGTGGGGTGCAGTCGGAACAATCGTTCTAATCGTTCCTCAAAACGCATCGGAAGCCTGTTTTGTCTGTCCTCATGCGTTTGTACCACTCCGGCCTGCAATCTGTACCCCATTTTTCTGATGCGGACTCCGGTTCAAGGTGTCTCGTAACGCGGGGGATTTGTTGGGTGTCGGGGGGCATCGATATCGAATGCATTTATCCCGTTATCTGAGATGAGATCAGCTTTGTTAACTGATACCAAGAGCCGTCGTCCCCTGCAAAAACTGACTCAGGAATTGAGTGATTTTGCCAAGCGGCAATTTCTTAATTCAACCGTCTATAAAGGTGGCGAGCGTAGGCAGGACAAGCAACATACCATGGCGATTCCCGTGGTCGTCATCATGTTGGATGAACAGAATCAGCCTGTCGGTGATCCGATTGAAGTGATCACGCGAGACGTTTCCCCAACCTCTATCGGGTTTTTTCACACCGAAATCCTTGATGCCGATCGTCTGGCAGTGAAACTCAAGTTGGCCGACACCGAAGTGAATTTGGTCGTGCTGATGGAATGGCAAGCCGATGCGGGCCCATTTTATGGAATGGGCGGTGCATACATCGAGAAACTGGATGCTTTTCCCGTTGATATCGAATTGTCCTGATCCGTTTCCAACGTGTGCTTATTGCTTCCATGCCCATAGTGCCGTGGCAAGCCAACTTCGTTGGCAATTCTGCATTTCGAAAGCGATTTGTTCTGGTTAGTCGCTCAGGGCTGAACACTCGAGGTCACTGAAGACCGCGTGCGTATTGACCACACGCATGCCGATGGTTCCGCGGTCATACGTTGCATCTTGAACTGAGAGCATCGCAGTACCATTCAGGCTCACCGTGAACTGATCTCCCTTGCACGTCACTGCCAGTCGCTGCTTTTTTGAGGCATCAATGTCGTGGTGTCGTCTCGCCAGTTCCGTCCATGTTTCGCCGTCTGTTCGCCCGAAAATAATCAGATTGGTACTGGGAATCAATCCGGCAAAGTAGCCACGCTGAGCGTCGTATCCGATGGACGGCGCCGTCGTGCGAAACAGGAGTCCCGCATCTCTGGCGTTGTTTCGGTCGAGTAAATCAATTGTGACTGCGATCTTAAGATCTGCAGGCAGGGAGTTGTCAAAGACCAGTTTTTCGCCACTTCGAAACTCATTCACGGGTTGATCGGGAATGACACCGAGTGCGAAACCATGGGAAGTGGGCCTGGCATACTGATGATGGCCAAAGTAACTGAACTTTCCGGGAGCACTTTTCCCTTGAAGCGATTCTTTGACTGTCTGATGTACCGGGAGCGCTTGCTGTCCCTGTGGACGTAGTGTTGCAGAACCCTTTTCCAACGCCTGACCAAGTAAGGGGAAGCCCCGTTTTCCTGTCTTCATCGGTTGCACGAATATTGTACGCCGCCACCCTGCGTCCCGATCTCGTTTTGCGTGATACACGTGCCATTGTTCACTCCCATCGAGTGAGGTGACAAAACAGGAGTGTCCAACACCAATGGTGGAATCCTTGCCCTTGAATACTGGTGTCGCACGCTTCTTCCATGCATTTGGCTCGAGCGGATCGTCACCAATGAGTTCAAGGATGCCCAGTTTGTAGGTGGGTAACCACGATGCACCGCAGGAAAACGTGACAAAGGTCCGACCCTGTGACTGGAAAACTTGCGGGGCCTCGTTCAATCCTCTGCCCCGATCATTTGTCGGTGAGTCAGCGGTGAATTTTGTGAACTCCCATGGGTAGTTGTCGTTGCTGCATAACCGTATTCGGGGTCCATCCAATTCGGTGGGCGACTTCATGGGTGCAATGTAGAGATACTGCTGGTCGGTGCCGACTGCATCCCAGCCCGACCAGATTGCGTACTGTTTTGTCTTATGCTTTAGAACCGTTACGTCAATTGCCCAGAGATTTGGGCTTCGGCCGTCTTGCCCCTCACCGGTGGCCAAAGGCCCGTGAAGCGAGTACTGCCCCAAAGGGTCGTCAGTTTTGCTTTCCAGAACATACGACAGATGGTTGGCATTGTCGCCATCGGAAGCGGCAAAGTAGATGTACCACCGGCCATCAGTGAAGTGCAATTCAGGTGCCCATACTTCTTTGGAATACGGTCCGGTCGAGGGCGCTTCCCAGATGATGTGTTTTTGCCCCATCGATTCCAGCCGATTTGACGTGTGAACCGCGATGGCGCGATTCCCTTCCGACAGGCACCACAGGTACCGGGGCGAATTTGGGTCGCGAATCACCCATGGGTCGGCTCCTTCACCAATCGGGTTGACGAATAAATTCTCCGCAAGCGGTGTGTTGGATGTTCCACCGGATTTGAAACCGGGTACTGCC
>JAPOKD010000879.1 GCA_029977825.1 Planctomycetota bacterium
CCCACTTTGCTGCCTTCCAAGCATGTCCCCGGGGCCACGTAGCCGGAAATCGGCCTCCGCCAACTCAAACCCGTCATCGGTTTGCTCAAAAATCTGCAGGCGTTCATTGTCCTCCGGAGAAGTATCACCATCAGTGAAAACACCCACATGACCTTCATGGCTACCACGGGCAACACGCCCTCGCAATTGATGCAACTGAGCCAAGCCAAAACGCTGGGCTCCCAAAATGGTCATCACAGTTGCATTGGGAACATTGATACCAACTTCGATCACTGTCGTGCTAACCAGCACTTGAATTTTCCCTGCTGCAAACGCCTCCATGATGGATTGTTTCTCCTCAGGATGCATCCGCCCGTGCAACAAACCCAACCGGTAATCGGCTAAAGCACCATTACAAAGATCTTCGAAGACTGCCTCAACAGAGGCTACATCTTCACCTGCTTCACCCTCAGTCGTGGGCATAGAAACGCGGGGTGCAACCACAAACACCTGACGTCCTTCATCAAGTCGCTCACGGACAAAGGTCCACCAGCGATCTTTCCATCCATCATGAGCCAGATAAGTACTCACTTTCCCCCGTCCGGGCGGTTTTTCCCTCAGTGTGCTCAGTTCAACATCACCATACAGAGTCATCGCGACAGACCTTGGGATCGGTGTCGCTGACATCACCAGATAATGAGGATCAATTCCACCACTGCGCAACGCGACGCGTTGAGCAACGCCAAATTTGTGTTGTTCATCAATCACGCAGAGTCCAAGCGACTTGAAATCAATACCTCCATAAATCAACGCTTGGGTTCCAACTAGCAGATCTGTTGTTCCTGCCGCGATTGATTCAATCACACTCCTCCGTTCACTGGGTGTAAGTGATCCGCACAGCAAGCCTACGCGCACACGACTTTCTGCCAATGTCTGAGTAAGCGTCTGATAGTGCTGTCGGGCCAGCACCTCAGTGGGTGCCATCAACGCTGCTTGATGTCCATTGGCGACGGCGAGCATCATTGCATAGACGGCAACAACCGTTTTTCCACTTCCCACATCACCCTGCAGCAAACGATTCATTGGAAATTGACGTGCCATATCACGACTGATTTCACCGATCACTGTTTTCTGATCGCCTGTCAATTCAAACGGAAAACGATTGACGATTCTGGCATCGATCAGCGCACTTGCAGCCAGAGGTGGCGAATGCAAATCAGTTGTCAATTTGCGACGCCGCATAGCCAGTGCCAACTGCATGACCAACAATTCCTGAAACACCAAACGCATTCGTGCAGCGTGTAAATGTTGGCGTGATTCGGGTTGATGCAGCGATTTCAAAGCGATATCAATTCTTACAAGATCGCCTTCCAGTTCAACACCGCCTTTCCGCAATTCCTCAGCCGCCGCATGCCTGAGTGCTTCGGGCATCACTTCCAAAAGTTGATCAGCCAACCGCTCCGATGTTTCCGCCACAACACGTCTGACTTCCGACTGCTTGATTCCGTCAGACAAAGGATAAACAGGAAGTATCCGCGGCTCTGGTACATCTTCGGCATCGTCCAGAAGTGTCACTTTCGGATGCACAAATTCCATTCTCATTCCGCTCATCTTCGGCGTACCAGAAATCAGAACGGCTTGATCTATCTCAAGTTGATCAGCACGAAAGGGTTGATTGAAAAAGAGAGTTCGAACCACGCCTGAATCATTTTGAATCAGAGCCGCAAACATCGAACGACCAGGTCGCCTCGAAACAAACTCTGCATCTACTACCTTTCCAACCAACGCGGCCGGTTCACCCTCCTCCAGAGAGTCCACCGTCGCAGCGGGTGCGGGGTACTCATAATCACGCGGAAATAGAAAAATTAAATCCTGCGCGTTACGCAATCCCAATCGACTGAATCGCTGTGCACGAACTGGCCCCATGCCCGGCAGGAACTGCAGCGGAGTAAGAAGTGTCTGCTCGTCGCCTCCGGTCGGATCCGTTTCACTGTGCATTTGAGTACGACTCTGTCTAATCCTTCTTTGCCACTCCAAACAGACCGTCCACTTGAGGCTGAACAGTCTTCAACGACCATCAGAGCAAGTCGTCCACCTGCCATCATCTTGCCTCCAGCATGGACAGCAATTCGACCTCTCCAATTCAAGCCCGAATCCCGTGCTGCGATGGCCTGCCAAATTGAGCTGCCGAGTTCACAATCTAGCACAAAAAATCACTCGCTTGCAGGTTTGATTAGAGCAGCTTGAGACTGACTTGACACTCTTTTAAAGGCGACTTTCGTCATAGGTATTTTATGATCTGGCATTAAATCGCTGGAACACATTGACTCATCACCCAATGCCACAGGAGCAGCACCGCTTTCAATCACGAATGCATGCAAGGGTGCTCTGACACTTCGTCTGCCTGACGGTATACTCTCCCTTACCAATCCAAGCGGACACTCCGCTCTCAAAAGCCTCGCCTACCGACAACCAAATGCCATGTCTGACCCAAATCCGAATGTCCACGAAGCGATAACCAACGGCGACGTGCCAGATATTCATAGCAAGATCCTTGCGAGTGAGTTTATTCTGCTCAGCACATCCAAAGCTGGTGAAAACGAGGAAGAAAACGTGGGGGCACTCACAGCAGAACTGGATGATGTCGAGGTTCTGATAGCATTTACCAGTGAAGAAAAGGCAAAATCTTTCGTCGATGAGATGGAAGACGAACTGTTCTCTGAAGATGAGTCTGTGGATGGAATCCTCGTCGACGGAGCAGCGATGCTGGAATACATGCCTGATGGATATGGGCTCCTGCTAGACCCCGAACTCGAACCGTGCAGCTTGATGAAACCGGATGTGACGGCGAGTGTTCTCGCTCTGCAACCCTAGAGCACGCTTATCACACAGACTGACCATCCGATCACGAGGTCGGGCTCTTTCTGC
>JAPOKD010000232.1 GCA_029977825.1 Planctomycetota bacterium
CGCTAATCGCTTGATTGAACCTGACATCCCGATTGACCAAATCGTCGGTCTTGAGCAAGGATTGGGCAGGCTGGATGAACGAGACCTTGGATTCGCTGAAATGCTGGAATCAGACATCCGACGAGAGAAAACCACCATTACAGACGAATCGATGATGGGAACGATTTTTGACCTTGAAAATCCAGTTGTCGATCTGTCTGTCAGCAATTTTCCAGCATCGAAAGGTGACGCGAAGACCAAGGCCGACAGCCCTGTGGTCGAAAATAGCGCATCCGAGTTCTTGCCTGATCCGTTTGCCAGTTCCGAAGAAACGGCAATGGAGCCAGAAAACTTGGGAGTAGATCCTGAGAGTGACCCGGAGCCAAAAGCGTCTCTTGCAAATGTTCAACAAGGAGGAATGCTCGATCAGCCAGAACTGGGTAAGAAGCCCGAGGGTGCACCCAAGACCTTTCCAGAGACTAAAAAGCGAAGGGTTCCTGACAGTGAAGCAGTCGCTGATGCAAGGAATGACATTGTTTCACGCGATTCGATCTCGCTGGCATCCGGTAATAAGGATGATCTCGTTCAGCGGTTGGTGGCGTTGGAAGAAATCAAGGAATCGCTACAGCTTGGAACCCCTGAGTACTGGGCTGTTTCGCTCTTGTTGATCGAGAGTGCTTGGCAGACAGAGGGAGTGTCTGATGTGAATCGAAACCTAGTCGACCTTCAGCAACTGTATCAGTTTGAACCTGAACCCTTCTTGGTTGAGACGTATCTTCAGGCCAATGCTCGTTCAGCTCTTCCTGAAATACAGAAATACCTGCTCGCGAATGGTTTCGTTTTATTGGATCAACTGCTGATCGCGGATCAGGTTGAGCTTGCGATTAGGATTCTTGATTCTGTTGAATCACTCGCCTCTACATTGCGGGACACAGAGTCCTTGGAATACGTGGCTGCTTATGAGCGGGTGATCAGCCAAACCATGCGGCAGAGGGAACGGTTCGCGCGGCTTCTCCTGGAAGATCCCGGTACTTGGTCTCAATCGACTCGGGGGCTGCTTGGGCGTCATTATTGTTTGGTGTTGAGACGTTGGGAGGTAGGTTTGCCCTGGCTGTCGAGTGCATCCGATTCACGGATTGCATCTGCTGCTAAAGCAGAACTTGCCTTGCCTGAGAATCCTGCCTTCGAGGACTTGCTGATCGTCGCCAGACTTTGGGATATCAATGCCGGTAGAGCATCAGGTCTAAACCGGGATGCCATGCGACTGCACGCCGTGTTTCTGGCTGGCAAGGCGATGGAACAGGCGTCGGAAAGCCAGCGATTGGAGTTTGGCATGGAATTACGCGAGCTCAGTGAAGCCCTGCCGAAACATCTCCGTAATGAGGGGTTCCAGCTGCAGTAGAATACTGGTTGAACCGTGAGAACAGCCGTGACAACGGGTTGGTCAGGCCAGAGTGGCGGGGTGGCTGGCTGGTCAGCATCCTGCAAGTACGCTAAACGGGTCTGATTTTGGGGCATGTACCTTCTGTGGCGTGCACTGTGTCAATGCACCGTGGCAAAGCACTGGAGTCCATCTTCGATCTGTTCATGTCACTACAATTACGGGTTGTAGTTTGCACATTTCTCGAGGATTGAACGCATGAAGGCCATTCTGGCAGCTCCCCAGCCAACCACATTGCAGGCCCTGTTGGACAGTGGTTGGAAATCAAAGACCGTGAAACAGGAGGTCCGTGATAACTTCACCCAGATGCTTGCGACTGGCGAGCAGCTTTTTCCCGGGATTGTGGGCTACGACGACACGGTGATCCCGGAAATCAATTTAGCCCTGCTAGCTGGCCATGACATGCTGTTTCTGGGCGAGAAAGGCCAAGCAAAAAGTCGCATCATGCGGATGTTGATACGTTTTCTTGATGAGTGGATCCCTTATCTCGATCATCCAGACTTGCCAGTTCATGAGGATCCGACCAATCCGATCACATCGCTCGGCAAACGTCTCGTTGCAGAGCACGACCCTGCGGATATAAAAATCGCGTGGTGGGGGCGTGAAGAACGCTATGCCGAGCGTCTTAGTCCGGGAACCAAATTCGCTGATATCATCGGCGAGATAGACCCGGCAAAATTGACCGGCGGTGTCAGTATGAGCGCTGAAGAGGCATTGTCGTTTGGTTTGATCCCCAGATTGCATCGGGGAATCTTCGCAATGAATGAGCTTCCGGAACTTGATGATCTGGTTCAGGTCGGATTATTCAACATCCTTGAGGAACGAGACGTTCAGATCCGTGGTTATCCAATTCAGTTTGACTTGGATCTCATGATCTTATTCTCGGCCAATCCATCGACTTACAACCGGAGCGGGAAGGTGATTCCCCAACTGAAAGACCGTATTGGCACGATCATCCAGACGCACTACCCGGAGGAACGCGATCAAGGTATCGAAATCCTGCAGCAGGAATTGGGTGCGGAACTGGAAGGCGATTATCCTGTGGTTGTACCCTACTTCATGTATCAAATCATTGAGGAGATCACCAATCAGGCTCGGCATAGTAAGTACATCGATCAGGATTCTGGTGTTTCTGCCCGATTTTCTCTGGCGAATTTTCGCACACTGATCGCTTCCGCCCGTCATCGCGGAATCATTCATGGTGAACAACCTGCTGCACCCAGGATCAGCGACTTCGGGCACCTGCACTCCAGTTCATTGGGTAAGCTTGAGCTGGATCTGATGGGCACACACCAGATGAGTGAACGGCAGGTTTTGGAGTCGGTTACTGCGGAAGCGATCAAGATTGTGTTCAACGAGTATGTTGAGGAACATGGACTAGGAGCCATCGCCGAGATCTTCCGTGGTGGCGTTCGGGTGGAAGTTGGTGATCTGCTGCCTAGCAAGGAGTACGCCGAGCGTTTGAAGAAGGTTCCGCCAGCATGGGATATGGCATTCGAGGTGAACGCTAGCGAAAGCGATGCGGTGAGAGCGAGTTGCGTTGAGTTTGTGCTCGCAGGTCTATACAGCATGGAAAAAATCAGTCGCAGTCAGCGTCACGGTAAGATTGAATATGAAATTTGAGGACAAGCGTCGTGGCAAAGATCGGCTCTACCGGCCGGGTGGAGTTATTCATTCCTACCAGAAGTACGACCCGGTACAGTTTCCGCCTCCCACGCAACCACCACCGGATCTCGTTTCACCTGCATTCGAGCAGGCTCTGATGTATGGCAATTATCAGGACTTGTCCGAGGAAGATTTGGCGCGTGCCGTAAAGTTGGATCCAAGCCAAATCGCTGGGATGGGGCCAAGTCTTGACATGCTTCGTGCGATGTTGGAGGAGCGGAAACGAAAGATTCTCGCGACCTACGAGAGCCGAAGCGTCCAAAAAAAAGCAAGAAAGGCATTCCGCGGAGCTGCCCAGAATTTGCGTGTTCCGAAGCAGTTGGAAAAGGCATTCAAAGAGGCGGTTATTAACGAACAGCCGTACCTGCTCGAGAGACTTTGGTATCGCGTTGATGATGACACTGGTCCGTTGGCCCGGGGCCTGCTGCAGGTGGGGCAGCGGATGGAGGACAAGCACAATATCGAAGAATTGGGGAGCAAATACGATTTCACGGGTAGTGAGTCGATGTCTATCACCAAGGCATTGGAGGTGAAGGAAGAGCTGGAAAAAATTGATGAACTTTTGAAGCAGATTGATCAGGCATCCAAAAGTGCTCAAATCGGCGTCATTGATATGGACTTGCTTAGTGAGTTTGCTCAGCCGGCTGATATGCAACAACTCGAAGAGATGCGGCAGCAGGTAGAGAATTTGATTCGAGAGCAAGCCGAGAGGCAGGGCCTCGAGAAGGATCCGGAAAAAAATGGGGCGTTTCGACTTACGCCTCAGGCATACCGTGTGTTTCAAGGAAGGCTACTGGAGCGGATCTTCAGTGAATTGCAGGAGTCTCGAAGTGGTCGTCACGAAGGTGATGTGGTTGGTGAGGGTGCAGTTGAACTGCAGCAGACAAAGCCATACGAGTTTGGGGACAGTGTCGCTAACATTGATTTACCGCAGACTGTAATCAACGCCCTCCTGCGACAGGGCGAGTCCCGCCCCATTCGTTTGCGTCCAGATGATATCGAGGTTCACAAGACACGGAATCATCCTAAGTGTGCCACCTGCGTCATCATGGATATGAGTGGTTCCATGCGATATGAGGGGCAGTACATCAATGTGAAGAGAATGGCATTGGCCCTACAAGGGCTTATCCAGACGGAGTACCCGGGCGACTTTCTCAGGTTCATTGAAATGTACACTTTTGCCAAGCTTCGGGCTCCAGGAGAAATCATCAACATGATGCCGAAGCCCGTGACTATTCATGATCCATGGGTCCAACTATGGGCTGATATGAGCGATCCTGGGATCAGCGAGCAGGAGGTTCACCCACACTTCACCAATATCCAACACTCTCTGCAACTTGCCCGCAAAAACCTCGCCAATTGTGATACTCCCAACCGACAGATTGTCTTGATCACCGATGGTTTACCCACGGCTCACTTTGAAGAAGAAAAACTCTTCATGCTGTATCCACCGGATCCTCGGACCGAGCAGGCGACGATGCGTGAGGCAATGCTGTGCAGTAAGAACGATATTACGATCAATATTTTTCTGATTCCGAGTTGGTCACAGAGCCAAGAGGATATCCGTTTCGCGCAACGACTGGCACAAACAACGAAGGGGCGCGTTTTTTTCACCAGTGGTCGTGATCTCGATCGTTTCGTTCTCTGGGACTACGTTCAAAATCGACGTGATATCATCGCCTAGGTGCGTAGGTTCAGAGGGTTCAGCTTGTCTTTGTCGTTTGGTGAAATCCCAGCCAGAAGATTACCGTGCCAATGCCGAATCCGATGAACGAAGAAATCAACTCGCCGCGGTTAGTGTTCCACGAATCACTTTCTGACCCCCAGCCCTCATCCCGTAAATTCAAACCGAGGGCGTGGCAGAAGAGGGCCAGGGATGCGATTCCAATTCCAACACCGATGCTGCTGAAAGCGGCACCTCGCAGCCATGGTTGTGGATTCTTGTTAGGTGGGTTTTCGGGGGAATTCATCGAATTGCTTTGCGCTACTATTTGGACTCACTCATCAAATCGTCTTCTAGCAGATGGCAATATGCATCATAGCGACGTGCATCGATACGACCATCAGCCACGGCATCTTTGACAGCACATTCGTCTTCGCTGAGATGAAGACAGTCGGGGTATCGGCATGCACTCACGTAGGGGCGTAGATCCGGCATCAGTCCAGCGACCTCACCAGCGGAAATGTCCCAGAGTTGAAATTGTCTAATGCCGGGTGTGTCGAA
The DNA here is from genome assembly GCA_029977825.1 of Planctomycetota bacterium. Classification (GTDB taxonomy): domain Bacteria; phylum Planctomycetota; class Planctomycetia; order Pirellulales; family Pirellulaceae; genus Rubripirellula. Next base: position 5,310 of record JAPOKD010000232.1, read on the forward strand.
GACTGCACCTCCACCTTCCAGCGGGATCAATCGGGCCGCCGTCGTCGTGTGCCGACCTTTGTCGTTATCCTGACTGACGGTTGCCACCGCAAGACCGAGACCGGGTTGGATTGCATTGAGCAAACTGCTCTTTCCCACTCCGCTCTGCCCCGTCACGGCCGTCTGCTTTCCCTGCAACAGACACCGCAAGTAGGGAATGTTGATACCTGTTTCCGCTGATGTCATCAAAACGCGAAATCCCATTGCCGCATAGACACCAAGCATGGGTTGCAGGCTGACACTGTCAACAAGATCGATTTTGTTGACTACTACCACCGGCTCAAGATCGCACTGCTGGGCTGTTAGCAGAAACCGGTCTATCAAAGCAGGTTTAAGGCCCGGTTCAGCAGCGCTCGTAATGATCAGCAGATAGTCGACGTTAGCGACCAGCACGTGCTGTTGCCCCCGACTGGTTCGGCTTATGACACCGCGTCTGGGTTTGACTTCTTCGATCACTGCATCCAAAAGCGAAGCCGCTCGAATCAACACGTTGTCTCCGGCAACCACAATGCTCCGCTGTTCGATGCTCAGAGATTTAAGTACTTGTCGTACAGCGCAGTCATAGATGTTTCCGTCGTCTGCCAGCACGCGACTCTTCAGCCCGTGAACGCTCACGACCCGTCCGGTCTTTAACTCACCACTGTTGACCTGTTGGTCATTTTTCTGAGTCGATTGAATGGTCCGCTTTCGGGTCAACTCCCCTTTGCCGCTGACCCGCTCACTCTGAGAGACATCTGCCAAGCTGTCTTCATCACCCGTCCGGAACTCGCGAGTCAGGTCTCCCTTCCGCACACGTCCCTGGTACTTCTTCCGAAAATCGGTTCTCTGCTTTTGACGCTTTTTTCCCATTGGATATCAGTGACAACAGCGTCTTCGACTGATTTGCAGAAATCTCCTGCTCACGACTGTTGATCCGTCTTGGTGACTACATTTGTTTTGGGAGCATCGGGACCATCTGGTGCCAGGGTCTGGGCAGCTTCCGAATCTTCGCTTTTCGACTTAACTCGTGATTGGATTGATGGCCCGATCAATTCTGTCAATTCAGCCTCACCGAGCTCCTCGTGTTCCAGCAGCGACCGCGTGATGCTTTCCAGATCATCCCGATGTTCGCGAAGCAATTGTTCAGCTTTTTGATCAGCCTCGAGAAGGATTCGCCCCACCTCTTCGTCAATCAGCTCCTGCGTATGTTCACTGAACTGCCGGGACTGATGGATTTCACGACCCAGGAAAGGATCCTCATCGCTTGTCTTGTAGCTGACCGGGCCAATTTTCGGGCTCATTCCCCAATGGGTCACCATTCTTCGCGCGATACTGGTGGCACGCTCCAGATCGTTTTCAGCACCCACGCATGTTTCGTTGTAGATGATTTTTTCTGCCGCTCGACCGCCAAGCAGCACGATCAATTGGTGATCCAATTCTCGTTTACTGATGCTAAGGCGATCTTCGTTCGGGACATATTGCGTTACACCGAGAGCGCGGCCGCGGGGGATGATCGTAACCTTATGCACGATGTGTGCACCATCGAGATGCCAAGCGGTCAGCGTGTGCCCCGCTTCGTGATACGCCGTCTTTTCCTTCTCGCTGTCCTGAAGTACCTCTTCCCGCTTTGCACCCATCAGAATTTTGTCACGAGCGTGGTCAAAATCGCTCATGTCAACGATTTTTTTGTCATGTCGTGCGGCCCACAATGCAGCCTCATTCACCATATTGCGGATGTCAGCACCAGTCAGGCCGACCGTGCCTGCTGCAAGTCGCTTCAGATCAACATCGTCTGCCAGCGGTACATCGCGGACGTGAACCTTGAAAATCGCTTCGCGTCCTTTCATGGTAGGACGTCCTACCGTGATGTGACGGTCGAATCTTCCGGGACGCAAGAGAGCCGGGTCAAGCACGTCTGGACGGTTTGTTGCCGCGACCACGATGACTGCCTGACTTCCTGAGAAGCCATCCATCTCGCCAAGAATTTGATTCAATGTCTGCTCACGCTCGTCATGTCCGCCGCCAAGACCCGCGCCGCGTTGACGCCCGACCGCATCGATTTCGTCGATGAAAATGATGGCGGGGCTCTGATCTTTCGCAGTCTTGAAAAGATCACGGACCCGGCTTGCACCAACTCCAACAAACATCTGGATGAATTCACTGCCGTTTACGGAGAAAAAAGGAACTCCCGCTTCACCAGCTACGGCTCGTGCCAGAAGTGTCTTTCCTGTGCCCGGAGGGCCATTCAGCAGCACACCCTTTGGAACCCGACCACCTAACTTCTGGAATTTGCCTGGCGTTTTGAGGAAGTCGACAATCTCCTGCAAATCGGCTTTGACACCTTCCAGGCCCGCGACATCTTCAAACGTAACCATCTTCTCGTTGGCTTCAAATTTCTTGGCAGGGCTTTTGCTGAACCCTGACAGAAAGCCGCCACCCATCATGTCGCCTTTTGTCCGTTTTAACATCATGAACAGGAAGAACAGGATCGCCAACGGAAGTCCGATTATGGCAATGAAATAAACGATCTGTTGGGTGTTGTCAGGTTCTAGGTAGGTATACTCGACCTTCGCCGCTCTTAGTTGATTCTCCAGTTCGACAGCAGCCCCAGCGTCCGTCGATCGGTTGAAGTAGAATTTCTTCAGGTATTTCTTCTCGTCGGC
>JAPOKD010000592.1 GCA_029977825.1 Planctomycetota bacterium
CACTCCGAGAAATGGTGGTTGGCTGAGGAGGGTTGGAGGAAGAAGTTTGTTTATGTTGCTGAAGCTACGGCGGTCCAACCCTCGCTCCGCGGATGCGAATGAGACGCTGCAGGTTGAATGCGCTCACTGCCCAATGCCCCTCTTGTTTAAGTTTTTCCAGTCCTCTGTGTAGGAACTGTGTAACTCCCATCAGATGTTTGATCGAAGCGAAGGGGCGTTCACATTGCATTCTACGATCGTAGGCCTCTTTGGCTTTTTGGGTTCGCATGCGTTGACGGAGTTCTGAACGCAGATTTTCAGCCTCGTCACGCGTCACTCTTCGGTAAGGAGATTTCCCGTGAATGCAACTCGTCCTCAAGGGACATTCGGCACAATCCTTATGGCAAGAGTCGAATCGATGCCGGCCATTTGTAGTACCGTTAGCAAGCTTCTCCTGGTAAGTCGACTTGTAAGTTAGTTCCTAACCCATTGGGCAGAAGTTGCTATTTCGCTCCGCATCGTAGACGAATGCAGCGTTGGTGAATTGCCCTTTTTTATTTGTGGGTAGATCCTCCCATTGCTCCTGGGTAACTGGCTGTATCAGATCCTCGCGAATCGCAGGATTGTTCTCGGCATCGTCAATAGGACTGTGTAGTTGAATGTTTCGCTTGTCCATCTCAACCAGTTTCGAACTATGGTTGAAGATTTTTATCAGCAAGCACACGCTCAGGACGCTCACCTAGATTTTGTTCAACCTCCCGCAACACCTCCGGCAGCACCGATTTCTCGTCGCTGTTGGAGATGACTTCAGCTGAGGCAATCATGCCTGAAGATTGGCCCACTGCTGGCGAATGCAATGATGCACGATGCTCGACGCAACCCGCATCCTGAAATATTTCCGGGGCGATTTACCAATTTAATGAAAATTTCTCCAGACAGCTGTCCTGAAGTCAAAGCCACAACGTTCCACCTGTATGCAGGGCCTGTGATCAACCACCTGTTTAAGATTCCGCCGCGGTCCTTTCCCATCGCAACAAGTACTCCATGGCTTTCAAATTGCTGTACCATGTCTGCGTCGCCGACGACCGCTGTAGCGGCAAACGCACTCCAATACAAAACAGATATCCTGGAGTGAAAAGCGCGGCCGAACGGAAAATTCGAAGTTGAAGCGGCAACCAGAATATTGCCGCGACGCGACAAATCATGAAACATCGGGCAAATCGAGACCTTTTCAACTCCCTGATGGGGACGTGCGACTAGAACAGTCGAAACTGGCACATTGCAACCAACGAGACTGGGAGATACAAGGCAATCAACGCCTACTGACAACACCCACCACAATTGCCGCGTTGCAATTTCACATCAACGAATCAAGAAACATGACAAATCGAAATTTCCTGCTTTTCGCGGCCGTGAGCCTCCTGTCATTCCCGTTGATCAGTAACGGCCACGCGCAACAGCCATCCGAGGAACAAATCAAACGGATCCTGAAACGATTTCCGGATGCTGACTCGGACAAAGACGGCAAACTGTCCACTGATGAACTGGAAGCTTTTCGACAGAAGTTCCTCCGATCGCGACAGCGCAATATGCGTCCGGACGCGGCAGAAAAACCAACAAAATCAGATGACGCAGAACTCAATAAAACGATCACTGACATCAACTCGCGTTTCAAAAATGTTGAACTGAAGATTTTTGAATGGCCTGATGACTTGCATCAGAAGCTCGGAAAAATGACGAAACTTGCTGTGGTAACACGGCCCGTGAAAACAACCGAGGGCAAGCTGCCGTTGCTGATCAATCTGCATGGTGGTGGTCAGCGATGGTGGAACAACACTTTGCAACAACAACTCGAGATCGCGGCTCAGTTGGGCATGAAACGAGGCTATGACCTTGCAGAACTCGCAGGGAAGGACCTCATCGCGCTTGATCCCAATACTGCCGAACGGTGGAATGCGGATTCTCTCGACACCATGCTTGATTTTGTATTGAAAACATTTCCTGAAATCGATGAAAACCGAGTGTATGTCATGGGCTACAGCGCCGGGGGTGGGGCTACTTGGCGATGGATCAATCAATCGGCACACCGGTTTGCGGCGGCGGCGCCCTGCGGGTTTTCCGGCGGCAGTGCGCAAGACGATCCAAAGAAGCTTGCCCAGTTACCCATCTGGTCGATGGCAGGCGGTGAGGACGGAAGGAATCCCGCGGGAATCAGAAAAATGGTGGCACGCTTGAAAAGTGCCGGCAACGAGAATGTGAAACACACGGAGTTTGCCGGAGCAGACCATCGCGCTGGTGGCAAAGAAGTCTACAATACGGCCGAACTGGTCGATTGGATGCTAGGCTTTCAAAAAACGAAGACAACCGAGTGAGGTAACAAAACGAACATCTTCAATGCGAATTGACTTTGCTCTTACAAAGCACGCACCACACACACTTCTGCTTTGATGTTCACTCTTGGCAACCCGAACAGCCCCGCCCAAACAAATGCAGACAAACCTTCTCGCATCATCCACTGTCGTATCAAATCGAGGGGTGACTCGGATGGATTGGTTGTTCATCCATAACCCGACTGACAATTCGCCAACGCCATTTCAATACAAAAGGGCCAAGTCAATCGGTGAACTGACGTAATTCGATTGGACACAACGTCAGTCGTTACAACCTGAACTGGATCGCAAACCCAAGTCCAGCCAACTCGACAATGGTGCCCCCGTTCTTCAACATTCTGCCATTCGATCCGATAGACTGCACCCAGACCAGACTTTGCGGGCAGCTTCCGAAGCGATGCCCCCTGCGACGTCACCCCAATGGGCATCCGCAATCCCAAAGAACAAGTCAATCGAATGCAGAATTCTTACGCAAGAACCGCAGGTAACGTCAGGGGCGCAGCGATTCCCCATGACAGCACCTCCCTGAAAACCGCCGGTGCAGCGCAGCAACTATTCGTATGGCGACTGACGGATGGTGAACTGGTCCATATTTTCAATGAGAACAAAGATGGTCTGAACGATGAAGCCAAACTTACTTCGCTATCAATAAGCCAAGACGGAAGATGTCTGCTAACCATCGGCCACGGAGAAGATAACTGCGGAGTCATCCTCTGGAACCTCGAAACACTCGAACCTGTCGTGAAGTTCTCCGATGTCTTTGCGAGGTACGATTATCGATGGCTTTTACTGCGCAACAATCGCCAGATCATTTGCTACAGCCACGGCGAACAAAGTCGTTTGTTTACGATCCAATCTGACAACGAGGTTACCGTCAGCGACATTGGCGACGGCAAAATCACATTTGCGTCGCAACTATCGAACCACGATGACATTTTCATGCAAGTACAAAGAGATAAAACCCGGCCCTTCGCGGTTGAACGTTCCACGTTCGCAAATAGAAATCCAAGTGATGACACTGTGTTACCCGAAACCATCTGGAGCGAGACGCTCGGTAGCTGCACAGAGTTCATTACGTTGAGCAGTGCTGGAAAACTGTATGCCGTTCCATGGACAAACGAGTATAAACTTGACCCATTCGAATTTCGTGGCGATGCCCAATCCGCGAGACAAAGATTGATCCGCGTATTCGACACACAGACCGGACAACAGCTTGAACCCTTAAAACTTCGACGTGATCTGATTGGGGGGCGTGGACAAAGCAAGTACATCATTCTCGACGCAGCTTGCAATCACGCCGGCAACAAAATGTTCCTGCTATTCGATTACTCCAACGTCATTTCCCAGGAGCAGATGCTTGTTTGTTGCGACCTTGTTTCGCAGAAAGTCCTCTGGGATCGCACAGTCTCAATTTGCGGAAATCTAAAATCGAGCGGCAACTGGAGAAACTATCTGCATCAAAAGCTCGTCATGATTTCACCTGATGACAATTCGATCGTGACGATTGCAAATTGTGGTTTCCAGGTTTGGGACGCAGAAACCGGAGACGAATTGAGTGACAATGATCACGAAGGGGATGTTGAGGAAACCAATCCCGAGCTAATCGCGTCTTTTACGGATCAAGGCTTCTCATTTGACTTCAGCAAAGCCGAATCAGATTCACAGCAAGCATCACCAGCGAATGAAACCAACGCTGATTCCAATGCAGATGCCTCGCTGAGTGAACCAAAGCTCGAAAGCAAAGACAAGACACACGTACGCAAGCTTCTGAAAGCAGGCGACTTGCCAGCCATTGCAGAAGTTTGCAAATTTCTCTCGGATGCCGACGCCGCCGAAAGCGAGTGGATGAGTCTTCTGAGC
>JAPOKD010000054.1 GCA_029977825.1 Planctomycetota bacterium
AAATCGCCGCGGCGAACACAGTCGCCGACAAAAGCGAAAAAATTCTCACGCCGATCACAAGCCTGAAACAGGGCGGAACGGAGTACTGCAGTTCGAACAGAACACAGCAGTGGATGCGTCAGCCCCGAGTGCTGCACCTGAATCTGAAACCGAAATTCGCGAGTTGCGATTCTATCTTCAGCAGGATGCCCCAGTCGTCGATGCACCATCCATCGGTGAACGGATGGAAGAACGGCTACAGGCAATCGGCGTGTACACAATTCAGGACCTGCTTGACGGAGAACCCGAGCAGATTGCCGAGCAACTGGATCACCGGCGCGTCGACGCAGACACCGTGCTGCAATGGCAGCAACAAACAACAATGGTCTGCTGCATTCCCATGCTGCGAGGTCATGACGCACAATTACTGGTCGCAGCCGACATTGTCACCCCAGAAGATCTCGCTGCCTGGGACGCGGAAGAACTATTCCAGATCATCGACCCCATCGCTCGCAGTAAGGAAGGAAAGCGAATCCTTCGTGGTGGCAACCTGCCGGACCTCGAAGAAGTCACCGACTGGATCAATTTCGCTCAGCACAATCGGGAATTGCAGGCTGCCTGATTGGCAGGAGTCACCACCAGCAGACCGCACGTTGGTTGATGAATTCGTGCGGCTGTCCAGATTCTGTGGGCAACCTACTACCCCAATGTTTCTCTGGCGACACGCATGACATTGCCGCCAATGATTTTGCGAATCACCTCATCGGTGTGACCACGCTGCACCAACCCGACCGTGAACAGAGGCCAGTTCGTCCAGGCAACACTGTCATTGGCCTGCCGGCTGGTTTTATAATCATCGGCTGGCCACAACGATCGGAATTCCGTCCGCCGTTTCCCCCGACTGGGTATCTTCGCCCTTTCGCGGCCAGCATCTTGCGACTGGTATGCCACATCAGTTCCAATCGCAACATGGTCAGGCCCAAACTTGCGGATCACATGATCTATGTGATTCAGCAACACGCTGACATCTCCGTCCCCACGAAGAAATCTGGGTATGCAGCAGATCCCAATGTAGCCACCAGAATCAGCAAGTGCCTTGATGACCTCATCCGGCTTGCTGCGAATGTGCGGATAAATCGCACCGCAGACGGAGTGGCTTGCAACAACGGGTTTGGATGACACCCGCGCCGCTTCCAGACTCGTCTGCCAGCCGCTATGAGCACAGTCCGGAATGACTCCAACGCGATTCATCTCGGCAATGGCAGCCTCACCAAAGTCACTCAATCCGGCATCCGTTTTTTCGCCACAACCATCGCCGATCATATTCCGTCTCTGATAAGTCAAATGCATCATTCGAATACCGAGTTGAAAAAAGATCCGCACGTACCTCAACTCATCTGGTACAGATACCCACTGCTGTGTTAAGGGCACACCGTTCCCTGTCATGTAGAGACAATGTCGACCTTCCCGCTTCGCAGTGAGAACATCCCGTGGCGAGGCGGCCTTGGAGACAAAACCACGCATCATGTCTGTGACATAAGTAAAACGCGCGAGTCTTTTCAGCAATCGCATCGGGTCCTGCCCCTCCTCTCCTGCATTCTGGAAAATGCAGGTAACCCCCGATGCTCGCCAGGCATCACAATACTCCTGTTGCTGAACAGGATCGGTTGCAACACGTGTCATCATCATGTCTTCACGAGCATCATCCAATTCAATTGCCGAAGCACCGCTTTCCACAAGGTTGGCAAGTGCGGCACCATCGACTGCCGCACGAGGTGAGAATCCATAGGAGTCGAACACCACCGATTCGGCATGCAACCGCAGGCCCCGTTCAAGCTCCGAAGGCGTCGGCTGAAGGATTTTCAAAGCTGCCTGACGCAAACTTGCGATTCTTGGATTCAACCGCTCAGTCAACGCATCAAGCTGGCCACTCGTCGCAACAGGCCCGCCCTCCACTTCCGATGGTTTTACCAGTGGCTCCTGCGCACCGAGTCGTTGCTGCAGAGTCTGATTGACAGAGCAGGTGGCAAACGCACCAGCTGTTGCAAGGAAACGGCGACGGTTCACAGAGTCAGTCGATGGCATGGGATCCTCCAGGGGGCAGTTGCCCAACCATGGTAAACGATCCATCTGCCTTCAGGTGAATCCTGACACATTCCCTGCAAATCATCTTTGCAGTCAAGCGTCGAGCAATTAGCGAGCGAAGAGTTTACCGCTGCCCTGGATCAGAAGATAATCACCAGAGAGTGCATGTTTGCCAAATGACTCTGTGGTTCCATCTGGCCAGTCGACTACAACTTCGCAGGGTTCCTGCTGCCCAGCCAAACCAAAGCTCACACAACGTTCGTTGGAGCACTGGAATCCGTCACCTGCCAACAGGTGCCCCACGCGATTCTGTTCGGCGGTTTGCAGAGTGACTCGTGCACCGATGGCATCACGATCAGACTTTGTACCCACAAAAAAGAAACGACATTGTAAATGCTCCGTTCTGGTCTCATTAACCAGCAAAGCAACAGGTTCGAACAGATGAGTGATGACAAGATCTGACTTTTGGTCCCTGTTAGCATCCAGTTTTGCAACCGCGCGTCCCAAGTGCTCACTCTCAAAGTAAACACCCAACTCGTGGCTTTCCGCTTGCACCCATGTTCCAGCTTCCCGACGTTGAAACACTTGTGCCGGTTGCTGATAAAGCCGGTTGCGGTGAGTGAAATCATCAATGTCACCATTGGCAACCACAAGCTCAGGCGTCCCATCATTGTCGGCATCGATCCACTGCGTTCCATAACCCAGCATGGTTTGCGTGGGTTCAATCATACCAACCCGCTTCGACCGATCCGCCCACATGCCGGATCCAATCTGCTCATAGAATGTGTTGTAATCACCTGAAAAATGCGTGAGCAGAAAGTCGAGGTCACCATCCTGATCTGCGTCTCCGGCTGCAATGCCCATCGAGGCCTGCGATAATGATCGTTCGTTCACGGCGAGGCCACGAACACTTGCCTGTTCAGAGAACTGGAAGTCAGAGCGATTCATGGATCGACCGGGTCCATTTGCCTCCTTGCCGCTGTCAACGTCTGTTGTGGCACTGTCTGGCGCAGCACTGGCGGAAGCGTTGGCACTTTCACTCTGTGACCAATAGTGGTTCGCTGTCATGTCGTTTGCCACAAAAACATCGATACCGGGTCGATCATCGAGTGCTCCGACGACGATCCCCAATCCACGTCCGGGATCATGACCACTCAACCAGTCTGAGGTAACGTCCACAAAACTTCCATCAGCGGTACCTCGCCAAACGCGGTCCTTCTGCGCGGCAAACGCGAGTGGAGCGCAAGACCTTGGTTCGTCCAATTCAGCATCGACGCACAGTTGCTGCAACGACTTCTCTGTCTCGCAATAACCAAGTTGAAACAGATCGGTCAGACCATCACCATCGAGATCAGCGAACGCAGCAGAACTTGTCCACGCTTCCTGAGGCCGCGCCAGTAGCGGTGTAACATCACTGAATGTCCCGTCGCCATTATTCCGCAACAGCTGATTACGGCCGATATTAGCGACAAACAGATCGGGGAAACCATCAGCGTCATAGTCTCCCACCGCAATCCCCTGAGAAAACCCGAGTCCCCCAGCAATTGAATCACCGGCGACCTCGGAAAACCGGCCCTCAAGATTTCTGAAGAGACGATTCGGACTGGAATCTTCTTTCAAGGGATTTCCATCGATTGATGTCAGATAAAGGTCGGGCCAACCATCAAGATCAAAGTCCAAAACCCCGACACCACCGGCACCGGATTGGTAAATCGCCAAGCCACCACCGTCATCTGCTGATTTATTGAGCCGACAAGTGTGAACCAATTGCCGTTCTGCTGCCTGATTGGAGAATCGCATTGCGCGACCGCCTGCAAAATCAGATGTCACCGGACTACGAGAGCCTGACTCCGACAAGACCGGCTGGGGATAATCCGAAAGATCGATTTGTTTTGCCACCGCCAGCTCAGGAATTTGCCACGGTGTCGCGCCTGACAGACCCGCCCTCACCGACTTGTAAATACTGGCAAGATCCTGCTGAACGTTCTGGTTCATCCGAAACGCCGCCTGCAACCATGCAGTCGCTTCCCATCGTCGTCCAAGAGTTTCCAAATCACGGGCGATTTTGACGGCATCTGACTGCGAATTATTTTTCCACGACAACAGCGAATCAACACCATCTCGCAGTGCGGTGACACCAGCAGCCCGCTCTGCGAGACGCCGAGCATTTTCGGATTGATCCAACTGGGCTAACGTTGCAGATAACTTCAGCAAAGCCTCGCCGCTATTCTCATCAAGTAGCGTTGCCTTCCAATACGCCTTGGCCGCCATGCGGAGATTCCCGCTTTGCTCCGCAACCCCTCCCATTGCCAACCAATACTGCGGTTGCCCTTCGACAACTGAAGGTACTTGTCTGAACCAATCGGCAAGGTCAGAGGTCCGTTGCAATTCGTAGAGAGCACGACCATACAGTGCCTGGCCCGGAACAAAATCAGGATGCTGTTTGACAACCGGTGCAAGTAATTCCGCAACTTTTTTCCACTCCGAGTGGTAAGCAGGTAGCCTGGCCAATGAATACTTGGGCCTCAAGTCCGCTGGGTAAGTTTTCAAGGCATACTTGCATGTCGACTCGACCGTCTGGGGGCGAGACAGGTCGGAGAGCACAATTAGCAGATTCAATCCACCATGTCCTCGCTGCACCAACCACTGCAATTGCTGACGACTTTCGAATTCCAGACCCAATGCCAGTTGCATGCCGACGAGCTTCATCCGGTAATCAACAACATCCGGATAGGCCTCTACCGCAGTTTCCAGAACTCGAATCGACTCGAACGGTCGTCCCACATTCACATACTCCTGACCCAGCTTCAGTAGGACATCAGCATCTGGCTTTTCCGTAGCCGCGAGCGCCAGCTCATACAACTCGACAGCTCGTGTTGCGTCTCCGCTGGCAACAGCAACATCACCGGCAAGTGCCAAAAGTTGGGGATTATCAGGGCTCCGCAATAAAGCAGCATCAACCTGTCGCGCGGCCGCGGTAACATTGCCCTGTCTCAACAACCCCCCCACAGCAACCACGGGGTCCTGTGGTGGTGCCGTGACCTTCTCTGCCGGGACTGTGGAAACAGGCTCCTTGCGATTGCAGCCGCACAAAAGCACCAAAAAGAGTGCCAGAAAGGAAACGGACGATAAAACGAAACTGCGACTTTTCACTCAATTCACACCAAACACCAGATATCGGTTGGGGCACACTGCGAACACACTCTTATTTTGCGGCATTCAACTCATAACGCGTCTATCAGGAAACGTTCGCCAACTCTCCAAGCCAGCTGTTCCAACCACACGACCTTCCCCTCACCTCCATCTTACCGTAGCCAACCCTAACGTGAAGGCGAAGATTTTGCCAAGAGGCTGCGTAATCACCACATTTACGCATCTAATTCGTTGCACTTCCGAAAACCTCGCGGCTAACCCATGGTAGAACACCAATCGCCCTCGACAGAGCCTTTCGACGACCGTTACTCATCTGCATGGATTAGTCGGATCTTCTTGAATTTCACTCAAGATGATCTGGCAAGGGACAGCTGCCCTGAATTCACCATCCCAAGACGGTTGTCAGCCAACGGATTTACCGAATATCACTGCTCAGGCTTATAACTACGATGCATCGGCAAACCATCTCTCAAACCACGATTCAGCGCGAAAATTCTGCGTGCACTTTGCTCCCTGACGGTAAACTGGTAGCAACCCGATCGTGCTCCGCAAAACAGTCTCGCAGTCATCATCAAGACAATCCCGTGAACCAACACCTCGCATCCCGATTCAGCAACTTTCGCATCTTCCTGCAGTTCGTGCTTTGCTGCTTTGTGTTCCATGTTTTGAGTTCCGTGCAACTGCAAGCATCTCCCCCCCTCAACGCTGACCCGTCGGTCAAATACATCGGTACAAAAGCCTGTATCGCCTGCCATACCCAGCAACATAAGAGCTATCTGGCAACCAGTCATAGCAAAACGATGGAACGGGTAGATCCCGAAAAAGAGGTAACGAAAGGCTCTTTTCGACATGAATTGTCTGGCAATGACTATGAAGTGTTGTTGCGTGATGGCCAGTTGTTGCATCGCGAAATCATGCGTGGCCCGAACAATGAGGAATTGGCAACCACCGAACATCCCATTCTGTATACGATGGGATCAGGTAGCCACGGCAAGAGCTACGTGTACAAGAACGGAGAATTTTTTGGCCAGTCGCCATTGTCCTGGTATGTCGAATCACAGAAATGGGGCATGTCACCAGGATACGATCGTGCGAATCATCCTGGCTTTTCCCGAAAACTGAGTTCGGAATGCTTTTTCTGCCACGTTGGAAGCATCGACCAGAAAGAGGGAAATCCGAATGACTTCACAATCATGGAAGATACGGTCGGTTGCGAACGCTGCCACGGGCCAGGCGAATTACATGCGAAGAAATACCGAGACATAGCTTCGTCCGCCAGTGCGAACAGCATCTCCAAGGCCAGTGTTCCTGACAATACGATCGTGAACCCGTCCGATCTGACTCGCGAGCTTTCCGAAGCGATTTGTCAGCAGTGCCATCTGCAAGCGGCAGGCAAAGCCTTACGGGCAGGAAAAGACGAGTGGGACTTCCGCCCAGGCACACCATTGACTGACATTCGACTGGACTATCAATACCGCCTTGGCGACGACAAGATGAAAATCGTAGGCCATGTCGAACAACTACACCAAAGTAAGTGTTACCAGCAAACAGAGACACTGACATGCATCACATGCCACAACCCGCACGATACGCCATCGCCCGAAAACATGGCTGCTCATTACCGCTCGATCTGCCTGAACTGCCATGACAATCAGGCGTGCGGAGAGCCACTGCCAAAACGCATGACTGCAGCAAAAAATGAATGTGCCAAATGCCACATGCCCAAACTTGACACTGAGATCCCGCACACGGCATTTCATCATCATCGTATTGGAATCCACAACTCGGTTGGTGATACCCCGGAAATCGCCACAGGTCTCAGTCCGATTCTGGACATCAGCAGTTTAACGCCCTTAGAGCGTGCCCGTTGCGAGGCGCTGGCCAAGTTTCAAGTGGGACAGGAAGAACCAGACAACCCGAACTTCAAGGACTACGGGCTCGATGCCGCCAAAGTACTGATTCAATTGAAAAACAGCGGCAAAGCGGACTCCGATGCCAATGCAATTCTGGCACTGCTCGCCCGTTCTCAAGGACAATCAGCAATTGCCCGCGACCTTGCCACCGAGGTGGTCAACGAGGAAAAAAAGCCAACCCGTGCAAAAGTCGAAGCATTGAGATTACTCGCGCAACTGGCATACCAAAATCGCAAGTTTGCAGAGGCAGCCAAGCTGTATCGGCAAGTAACACAATACCAATCCGAAGCTTATGACTATTTTCAACTCGGCATCTCCGAGCAGAACTCTGGGCAAACCGAGCGTGCCATCGCCGCTTTAAAGAAAGTGGTTGAATTAGCCCCCAGCTACCTTGAGGCCTACCGTGTTCTGGCTGCGATCCTTGGATCGCAAGGGAAAGCGGCCGAATCCAAAGAATATGAACAACTCGCGTTGTATCATGAGCAGCGGATGCGTCGTTTGTGGCAATCTTCACAATCGAAATAGTCACCCTACACTGAACTTGGACAACGACAATCCAAAATGCGGCAACGTTATCAATCACGGTCGACTGAACTTTGAGAATAAGCCTGTGAGTCATTTTCGACCAACAGGAGATAACGATCAATTTCAGGATCAGCGTAAGTCTGCTGGTCTCCCGAAGGCCACGTGACCACAATTTTGCTGACTTTGTCGGCGGCTCCCAACCCGAAGTTGACGGTGGGCTGATTGCGAGACAGATAGCCGTCGCCGCCCACAATCCAATTGCTGAGCACCTGCTCTCCCACGTGCACGTCGACTTGGGCGCCAATCGCATTACGTTCCGATGAGGTACCTACCAACTGGACTGCTAGCCAGTGGTTGGGTGTTTCTGTCTGGTTCATCATCAATGCAGAGGGTGAGTCCAAGTGCGTGATCAAAAAATCCTGTTTACCATCATGATTGAAGTCGAGCCTTGTCATGCCGCGTCCGAGGTAGGCACCCTGCCAATACCCGGAAGCATCCTGCACTTCGGCCAACATGAATTTCGATCCCAGATTGACAAACAACTGAGGCGACTGCTGTAACGGTTCGCCGGGAGCTTTTTCAATATTGCCATTCGTAACGGCGACATCCGGACGACCATCGTTGTTGTAATCTATCGCCTGACAACCGAATCCCAGCACGGAAGAACTGTCGCGATGCAGGCGATATTGCACACAGCGATCCTCAAAGGAACCTCCACGGTTCATGAATAAACTTACAGGCTCCTGGTAGAAATTCGTGATGTGAATATCGCGCGTTCCGTTACCATCAAAGTCAGCAACAGCGATGCCCATCGATGCCGTCGACACACCTCCCGAACCATGCGCGCATCCGGTCAATGCTGCGACGTCTTGCCACCTGCTCGTGTTACCTGCACCATCGGAAACCACTTCCGTATCTTCCACCACGCTGGGGACACGTGACCAGAGATGATTTGGCCGGACATCATTTCCTACGAAGATCTCGTTACCGGGTTTTCCATCCCAATCCGCAATGACGACTCCCAATCCGGTACTGGGAGCCTGCGCGGATGCACTCACTTTCTCACTCACGAAGCCCCCCTTTGCATCATTCACAGCGATTCGATCAACACCAGGCACGAACGAAGCGGGCGACACCGTCAACACGTTGCCATCGGCGCCCAAGTCCGGCCGCCTCAACATCGTGTTGTCCTCGACGTAATGCAACGACACGATGTCCGGCAGCGCATCGCCTGTTACATCTCCCAACGCAACCGAACTGGTCAAGACATCCAGAGCTGGATCAGAATCGAATTCCTGGCGTCTGAATGTTCCGTCACCGTTGTTGAGTAACAGGACTTTATTGCCCACATTGGCTACGACAAGATCATCAAAGCCATCTTGATTCCAATCTCCTGCAGCCACACCGATCGAATAACGCTTATCAGCGGTGCCTGACACCGTGGTCATCTCTTCAAATTTTCCGGCAACGTTTCGATAAAGCAGATTGGACAGCGTTCCAACGAGACTGGGCGGATCTCCGTTACCCTGAGCCAAGTACAAATCAATTGCTCCATCAAGGTCATAATCCAGTGCAGCCGCCCCACCACCGAGCGATTGGTAAAGTGCGAAACGGTACAATTGCGGCCCACTGGCAATCTGGTAGCTGTGGTCGATTCCAACTTTCGTCGCAACATTCTCGAAGACAGGCGTGGCAAAAGTCTCATCGGTCGTCTCGCCAATCGCAGGCAAAGCTATGGAAGACAGTGCTGGAATTTCGAGTTCAGGAAGAGGATACTGCTCGCGAGACAGCCCACACATCCGCTCTGCTTCATCGGGGAAAGCCTGTTCCGACGCAGCAATTTCCATTCTCTGCTGGTTAAGCGTTTCAACCTCTTCACGGCTCGCCTTTCTTTGGAACGCTTCAAACAGACGCCACGTCATTGCCTCGAGAGGACGATTCAACTTATCGAGTCCTTCGGAAACAGTTTTGTAGGACTCGATTGATGAGGAACTTGACTCGCCGATCGCATTACTGGCAAGCGTCACATCGCGTTGAATCACGTAACGGTCAATCCATTTGTCTGCAGCTTCCTGCTGTCCCATCGCGGTCAATGATTGATTGATGCGTCGCATGGATGCGATATCTGTAGGGTCGCGATTAAGCGATTCAGCAAAAGCCCGGATCGCCTCAGAAAACCTGCGTTGGTTCAACAAGTGAGTACCGATCGCAGCCCAGTACTCAGCGTATTGCTGCACCGATGCATCAGCACGTGCCAACCACCACTGAAAGCGCTGCTCGTCCTGCGACTCGACAGCAAGCAACCCGTAAAATGCAAGGATCGATGGCGTTACCTCGCCCGCGCGGACAGCAGGATCAAGCACTGCCAATGCTTCCTGATAGCGGCTGGCCGTGTACAACATCCTCGCTTCCGCAGCCGGCCCGATGGGATAGTACGCCTTCTTTCGGGGCATGGTGGTATTTGGATCGTCAAAAATCGCGTGCCCGAGCACCATCATGGCGTGCAATTCATCCTGTTGAACATTCCCCAGGCGACAGAGTCGCTGCAGGTGAATAAAAGCTTCATGCCGCCTGCCTTGCCGGTTGTAAAGAAACGCCAGTTGACGATGCACCACGGCCGCATCGGGAGCCTTAGCCAACACCTGCCTGTAAAGTCGCTCCGCATCATCAAAACGCTGCAACTGCATGGACCAGTCAGCGGCTTGGCCCAAAGCAGCCAAACCCGCCTGAGGGTGATCCTCTGGAATTGCCCCCAGCAACTCCACCGCGATCGCAAGCTCTCCAAGACTCGCTTGGGCATTTGCCATCCGAAACAACACTTCGGCGTCTGTTGGATCCGAAACGAGGATCCGCTGTAACTGGGCGATCGCTTGCTGCACCTGATCAGCACGCAATAAACGATCTGCTGCCTGCAACGTTTTTTCACGATCAAACTCCGGTTCCTGAACTTTCCCGGGGTCACTTGCCCCGCGATCAGACAGGTCCAGGGAATCCTCGGCTTTTGAAGACACCGAACGATTGGACTCCGGATCCTCGTCGGAGCTGGACTGGCAACCGATCGAGCAACACGCAATGCCACCAAGCAGGAACGCGGAAAGCCAAAATTTCATGGGGCGGGGACGGTTGCGGTGGTGAAACATTCGCCTGAGCTGTTCAAGAGGCACTCTCACGGGTGACCATGTCGTGCAGCCTTCCCGTGACTGCATTGTACTGCCATTGGCTGACCGTGGTTTTCGATCTGCCGCATCCTGGAACACCCCAAGTCATCAAGACCGGTCTGAGATTCAAGCGGCATTCCGGCAACGGGGCGGTGAAACGGGGCACCTGCCACGGCGACTGGGCATTCCACGAATGTGATGACGAAACATCCAGCCAAATGGTTTACTGGAAACACAAAAAAACGGGCGTGGCCAATCTAGCCACACCCGTCTCATGTGTAATTCAGGAAATAAAAACCAGGAATCAACTACTGATTCAACTGCTCTTCGATGGTTTCCTTGCCGTTCTTGGTGCCCAAGGCTCCCCAAAGTCCGTATGGACTTTCGCGGCCTGCGCCACCTTCCCAGCCGCGCCCATCGCCGTTGTCACGACCATAAGCAACGTGATTCTGATCACCAGCCTCAATCGAGTCGGTGATGAAGACGACCGCACCATCCGCCATCAGAATATGAGCACCACCTTGGTGATAACTCGAAGCACAGTAGGCACCACTTCGCCCGTGCCAACGCTGGATATTGTAGCTGTTGGGAGGCGTTATGGTTTGGAAAGTACTGAACTCAGGACGCCCATCGGACCAACGACGACCACGCTGATGGTTCGGGTTACCTTCATAGCAAGGCTTACCACCACAGCGATTCAAGCCACCAGTAGCGGTGTTGCTGTTGATGTAACCAGGACGCTCAGGATCCAAGTACTGCTTCCAATAGGATGGTGGTTGATCCCACGACTGGTTGTCAGCTGCCATGATGGTTCCGGAAGCTCGCAAGTCTCGTGCTCCGACCACGTTCTCGCCACACATGATCGTGTTAGCAAGACCGTCGGTAATGTCGCGGAACTTGGTGAAGTGACGTGCGCGGAAAACACCACGTGCCCAACGCTCAGTGCTCTCTTCACCCCAGCCACCACTGCCGGAAGCGTTTCCGTTGTCGTCAATACCACCGTGTGCCTGCTCGAAGAATGCGTCTCCAGCACAAGCCGTGTAGTTGTTGAACGCTACGCGGTAGTTGACAGGTTGCGTTGGATCACTTGGACAGCGGAAGGTTGGAACCTGAGTCAGCCAAGGCTGGTAGTTTTGGCTCCATGGGTTTGGACCCATCGCTGGATAAGGGGGATTCCGAGTGCTTCCAGTCCGGTTGAAGGCAAGCGGGTTGGAGATTTGCTCCCAAAGTGCTTGCTGCTCAACGAAAGGAAGAGTACCAACCATCCAGCTCAACCACAGACGATTGCTGTTGTTGCCGTTGGAACCGGGGAACGTCGTTCCACCCGCGTTCATCGGCAAGTTTTTGTAAGCAGAGTGGTAGTTGTGCAAGCCGAGTCCAATTTGCTTGAAATTGTTGCTGCAGCTCATACGCCTTGCTGCCTCGCGGGCAGCCTGCACGGCGGGAAGCAATAGCCCCACCAGCACACCGATGATCGCGATGACCACCAACAACTCAACGAGGGTGAAACCCTGTCGCCGAGCACGATTCGAGTACATAGAAAACTCCGGAAACTAAGACGAAATTGATGAAAACGTTGTGACCCAAAGGCAGGACCAACCCGTATGGGAAATAAATCTGCCGCTCGGACCCAGTAAGAGAATGTATAGACGCACTGAGAGAAATGCAACCGAAATTTTCGATGATTTCCTCTCGACAGCGGGAAGATTTCGCCAATCGTGGCGTTACATCGACAGCCCGAACACTAACACAAAAAAAACCACCCCTAAGAGGGGTGGTTAACAATGGGAATTAGAGCTCACATTTAAGCAGGAGAAAGACTAGCGTTCACTTTGCTGTCTCTCGGCATCTTGCTGCATTTGCTTTTCGTAATCTTCGTCTTCCTGTAATTCCTCTTGGCTCATCTCGTCCGTAGGAGCAACGAATTCAGCCTCACCGCCACCTCCGCCACACCCGACGAATGTGAACATGGAAGCAAGAAGTGCGGATGAGAACAACAACGAAATTTGACGGGTCATGTTTTTGCCTACAATGTTGAAGTAAGGTCGAAATAGTACTGCTGAAAGCCGCATTGCGTTGATACGCAGAACCTTAATGTTGGTTCACAGCGTTGCTGGCGTCAATGTGGCGCCCGCGACGATTCCAAGCTTCATTCACCATGCCCGTTCGGATTTTGAACGTTGACACCAGCAAGCCCGCCCAACAATCCCATTCGTTTTTTGCGGAATAAGCTGCCGGTAGCGATAATTCTGGCGTGGCTGCCGATCATCTGGGGTGGTTGTAGCGAGTCCAGAAATTCACCCACCAAACCGGTGAACAAAAGAACAGACTCAAATCCATCGGGATCAGACTCGGCAAAGACCGAGGATTGGTTTCTGAGATCAGTCGCGGCCTATCAGCGGAAGGACTTCGCCGCCGCTGACAAAGCCATCCGCGAACACCTGCTGGTATCCCCTGACGACCTGCGAGGCATGGAGCTGCTGGGCGACATCGCTGCAAGCAGCGGCGACAATCAACTCGCCAATGAGAGCTACCATGAGGTGCTGCAACGTTCGGAATCGCCGTCGGAGCCATTTCTCTCCAAGTACGCCATGCGTCTGATGGCATCATCACGGGCATTCGATTGCTTGGGAGTACTCAGAAAACGTGCAACCAGCTACCCCGCGCACCCGGAAGCTGGCCCGGAGATGGCTGGACTGGCTGCGATGCTGGGGGTCGCCGAACAAGGCGTCGATGCGCTTCGTCAATTCGCAAAACGTGGTGGTGCCGATCCGGAAACTTTGCAGGTTCTAGCCGATCCTCGTCGTGTCGAACCGGACATTGAGATGTGCGAGAGACTGCTGGCGAAGAACCCCGACGATCTGAGACCACAATTCGGCTTGGCGAGGGCTGAGGCAACCCAACTGGCTTGGTCAAAAGTGAAAATGAGACTGGAGCCAGTGGTGCAGCAGCACCCGGATTTTCTGCCTGGACAGATGATGTACGGACTGGCTTTGGTTCAGGAGGGGGAATTCGCTGCACTCCCCGAATGGCACCAGACTGTTCCCGACAACGCCCGTGAGTTTGCAGATTACTGGATGGTGGCTGGGTGCTGGGCTGAACACGAACAAAAGTACGATGAAGCCGCAAGAGCTTTCTGGGAGGCAATACGTCTTGATGCATCAGGCTACCCAGAAGCGCTGCCCAATCTGCTCTTTGCACTCAAACAATTGAAGCGGGACAAAGAAGCGGATGAAGTCGCAACGCAGATCAACCGCGCCACTGCACTGAGTGACTGCGTCAAGACGCATCTCGAACGGGGTGGTTTATCGCAAGCTGCTGCGTTTGCTGTGTCGGACGCAATGCTGTCCATGGGCAGGTTATGGGAAGCCGAGGGCTGGTCCAGA
The DNA here is from genome assembly GCA_029977825.1 of Planctomycetota bacterium. Lineage (GTDB taxonomy): Bacteria > Planctomycetota > Planctomycetia > Pirellulales > Pirellulaceae > Rubripirellula. The sequence continues at coordinate 14,200 of JAPOKD010000054.1, forward strand.
CTTGCAATGTCACTTCCCGAAGACAAGGTCGACGATGCCCGTGAACGCTATCTGAACGTTCGCTCGAAAATGACGGCACAGAGCCCTTGGCAGTCACCCGAACTCAAACTGGTGAACCGCATTGACTTGGATGACCTGCCGGATGTCAGCTGGGGACCAAGCTCATTGAAAAAAGCAACCTCAGGTAATATCGCGAAAGGAGAGATACATTTCCGTGATGAGGCATTGACACGAGGCATCAATCACGTCTGCAAGCTCGCGACCAGCGGTGAGGAGAAAGGTCACTGGATCTACCAGAGCGTTGGTGGTGGCATCGGGATCATCGACTTCGATCTTGACGGTTGGCCAGACTTGGCTTTGGCTGTACTGGATGGGAAACCGAAGCAGAGCAACTCGTCACCGAACCGTCTGCTGAGAAATCTTGAGGGGCAATTTGCAGAGGTCACATCGCAAGCTGGATATTCAGATTCCGGTTTTGGGCAGGGGATCGCAGTGGGAGACTATAACTCGGATGGCTTTCCAGATTTGTTTGATGCCAATATCGGTCGCAATCGCCTTTACCTCAACAACGGTGATGGAACCTTCTCAGATATCTCTGACAAGGTCGGTCTTCATGGTGAAACATGGACCACGTGCGGTCTGCTCGCTGACATCAATGGTGACGGCCTGACCGATTTATATGAAGTGACGTACTGCGGCGGCAACAAGCCGTACCAGGTAGCGTGCCGCAACTCCCGTGGGCTTGCCACCTGCCCCCCGCTGGATTTTGAGGCAGACGCAGATCATTTCTGGCGTGGCTCTGCCAACGGAAACTTGCTGGACATTACCTCGAAATGGGCTGGCCAGACCTCTGCTGGACGCGGGCTTGGAATTGTAGCGGGCATGTTCGACGAGCGTCCGGGGCTCGACCTCTATGTCGCCAATGACATGACGGTCAATCAGTTCTGGTCCGGCGAAACCGGAACCGGTGAATTTCGGATGACGGATTTGGGCGCGATTCGAGGCCTGGGGCTCAGCGGAAGGTCGCTGTCCCAGGCATCCATGGGGATGGCGGTCGGAGATCCGGACCGAGACGGGGATATCGATTTTTTCCTGACACACTTTGCCGGTGATCACAATACGTTTTATGAACAGGCCGCACCCGGACTGTGGGTTGACCGTACCGTTCAACGAGGCCTTGCAGCACTATCCATGGATCTACTCGGTTTCGGAACAGAGTGGATCGACTTGGATAACAACGGTGTGGTTGAATTATTAATCACCAACGGCCACGTTGATGATGTAGATGCAGAAGACGTAACGTACAAAATGCCCGCACAACTACTCGAGCTTGATGCTGCTGGAAAGTGGCAACAAATCGATGGAGATTCTATCGGAGAATATTTCAGCAAGAACCACCTGGGCCGTGCCATGGTGACTCTGGACGCCAATCGTGATGGACTTGTCGATGTCGCAATTTCGCACTTGTA
>JAPOKD010000356.1 GCA_029977825.1 Planctomycetota bacterium
AAAGCAAGTTCCTCACAGACTGCAGGAATGAACGCCATAAGAAAAATAATCGAGAGCCATGGCACTGTTTCAATTTGTTGAACGAATGGCAGCATCGCCTGCTTCGCCTCTTCGCTCACTGGGTAGGTATATTCAATCCACCTTCCCAAAGCGAGGTAAAGCGGATGCAGAGTGACGCCCAACGCAACCGCCATGGGTAATGAAAACCAATGTGGTAAGCGGATTCTCAAGCTTGTGCGGATGGAAGTCGTGAGCATGACCGACATCAATAGGGCCGGCGCAAGAATCAGTCCCAGTTGTGGACTGAGGATCATTTTGGTGATTCCCGCTAGATCATCGGGCACCGTCGTCGCAGCTAGACGGCCAAAGAACAAGGCTACCAAGATGATAGCTCCGCAGGCATAGGCTTGAGCAGTGGTTGCCACTGGTTGCCGGTCTCTCCAAAGATGCCTGACCCACAAGCCAAGTTCCCATTGTTCTTGCCCGCCAAACAGAACGGCTTCAGTTTCAAACTGCCGCTTGGCCCATGTCACTGCCAGCCACAGGCAACCCGCCGTGACTCCAAACACCATTGGAAGGTGCATCAGGGCTTCGCCGTATTGACCCTCCACGAGTGACCGTACCAACAGGAACATTCCAGTAACTGGTATCAAGCTGGTGCCTGCTGATAAACTCATGCCAGGAAGCATGGGAAGCAGCACAAGCGGCAGCGTCACCATCATCAGGGGCATCAGGTAATATTGTCCTTCTTTGCTGCTCCGTGCCATGGCAGCAACCGCCAGGGCAAGTGCGCTGAACAGACATGACAGGGGAATCAGGGCTACGAATAGCCAGAGCATGGGTACGATTGGTGGTGCTCCAACTGTTGCACCACCGACGGCAATCTGTTGAAACACGAACGAACTGGTGACCAACATGCTGCCGGCATTGAGCATTGCTGTAAGCATACTGAAACTGGCAACGGCCCCCAGCTTTCCCCAGACGATCTCACTTCGGAGGGCGGGGCTACAGAGAAGCGTTTCGAGTGTGCCACGTTCTTTTTCTCCAGCGACGAGGTCAATCGCCGGATAGAACGCTCCCGTCATGGCCCAAACGAGCATGATGAACGGCAGCATTTTGCTCCAGAATGCGGCTTCGCGTGTCCGCTCAGGGGCAAGGTCGACATCGTCAAGACCAAAGGGTTCCAGCATTTTCAGATCGACGCCCGAGGCTTCCAGTGACTTGCTTACCCAATCAGCTTTCCAACGTCCCAGAATATTGGTAACGCGATTAAGTGCAATTTGTGATTCGTCGGAGGCAACGTTGTAGAGAACCTTGACCTTCTTGGTGGAGGCCGCGTTGTCCGGCTGGGGTAGAGAAAAGTCATCTGGGAAGATCACGACGGCATCGAATGAACCGTCTCGCACCCAACGGGCTGTTGCTTCTGGCAATGTATCGCCCGCATTGAGATCGTCGTCGCTACGCAGCAGAAGCTTCAGGTTCTTTGAGCCAGTGGTGTAATCCTCGGAAAATGCTTCGCCGTCAAGAAGTGGGGGAACACCCTGGATGTTAGCCGCGCCAACGATGCATACCGAGGTGGTGTGCTGGCGGGTGAATTGTGCGATTTGCAGTAACAGCGTACCCACGAGCGGATACAGCATGATCGGTAGCAACGCGATCGTGAACAGAGTTCGCCGATCGCGAAGTTGGTCCCGCATTTCCCGTGCATAGATAATGACGATTGCGGCGAACCGGGGCTTGTCCGTTTTCGGCTGCTGTTCGGTAAAAGCAGAGTGCTGGGTGGCCATGGTCATGCATCTCCAGCACTTGGTGGAGGTGTCTGAAAGTGAACTGTTTCGTTCCAGGCGGTTCCCCGCCCATCCTCGTATTGGTTCAGTAAACCGAAAAACAACTCTTCAAATTCGTCTTCGTTGTGACGTTCTCTGAGTTCTTCAAGGGTTCCGATATCAAGTACACGCCCTTGGTGCATGATCGCGATTCGGTCGCAGAGTCGCTGTACTTCGCTCATGATGTGGGTTGAAAAAATGAGGCACTTCCCAGACACACGCAGTGCTTTGATCACTTCCAGCAGATTGCGGGCGACCAGCACGTCAAGTCCCAGAGTGGCTTCATCAAAGATCAGTACAGGTGGATCATGGACCATCGCACGAGCAATGGAAACCTTCTGTTTCATTCCCGTGGACATTTTTCCGCCCGGGACATCGCGAAACTCATTCATCCGCAACTGCGAGAAAAGTATTTCGAGACGTGAATCGAGCTGCTTTCGAGACATGCCATGTAAGCGGCCGAAATAGCTGACCAGTTCCCATGCGGTCATGCGATCGTAGATGGCGGTATTGTTGCTTACGAAACCGATGTTGCGTCGTACAGCGGCTGGGTCTGTCTTCACGTCATGCCCAGCAACAGTGGCGGTACCGCTGGTGGGAGCCAGTACCGTACTAAGGATTCGCAAGACTGTTGTCTTGCCTGCCCCGTTGGGGCCCAAAAGCCCGAAGATTTCGCCCTTCCCAATCGAGAAGCTCACCTGATCAACTGCGACAAATCGACCACGACTCAAATCATCGTAGGCCTTGGTCAGTTGATCGACTTGGATCATGAAAGAATTCTCTTGGCAATGGCCGCAAACGAGTTGGCGATAAGCTTTGGCAGGGTTCTGCCGTGTTTACAACTCGTATCGGTTGTAAGGTGGTTCCATCCAAAAACGGAAAGACCGCTATGGATAGGTACCCCCCAGAGGCGTGTGAGGAGGCGAGTGAGTGATGAAAGAATCGCGAATTCGCCGACGTCCACCCAACTAATCGTCAATCCTTCACGCGAAGTCGCACGACCGGCCCAGTCACAGATGCCAACGCTTGAATGTCATCGGTTGCAGCTTTTGCCTGTCCCTCGGTTGCCATGTGGGTCATGATGACGAGCGGCACCGGGTCACGTTGTGGTCCGCCCTCGCGGCCTTCGTGTTGGATGACTGATGCAATCGAAATCTCGTGTTGTGCCAAAACGGCCGCAATCGATGCCAGCGTACCTGGATGATTTGATACGCTTAGCCTGAAGTAATAACGGCCCCGACTCGTATCACCATCGCGTAACTTGACCCGAGGGGGTTGATCGATTGAAAAGTATTCAAGCGTCTGGAATGTCAAACGCGTCCGTCCTACGGCAGTGTCAATCAGGTCCGCTGCAACGGCCGATGCAGTTGGCATCTGCCCCGCACCCAAGCCATGGTAAAACACCGGGCCAACGGCATCACCAATGACCTGGATCGCGTTGTAAGCGTCACGAACCTCCGCCAGTGGCGTCCCGACTGGGACCAACGTTGGCGATACCGAAAGTTCCAAGCCATCGTTTGCAAGGTGCGCTATGGCTAGTAATTTGATTCGATAGCCGAGTTTTTGTGCGTAAAGGAGGTCTTCGGGGTCCAGGCCGTCGATCCCAGTACGTGGGATCTGTGACCAGTCCACGGTGGCGCCAAAGGCAAGGTGGGCCAGAATCGCAAGCTTCTGCGCGGCATCAGTTCCGTCCACATCCATGGTGGGATCGCTCTCGGCGTAACCCAAACGCTGAGCTTCTCGCACAACGTCGTCGTAGCTGGCACCGTTTTCATCCATCTGTGTTACGATGAAGTTACTGGTGCCATTCAAAATGCCCTCCAGTGACCCAATTTGGTTCGCAGAGAGGCATTGACTTATGTTTGCGATGATCGGAATGCCGCCAGCAACCGAAGCTTCGAACGCAATGCTACGCCCAAGTTCACGGGCTCGTGTGAACAACTCGGCACCATGTTCTGCAAGCAAAGCCTTGTTCGCGGTGACAATATCCTTGCCTGACTCCAGTAATGATAGCATAATCGTCCGCGCTGGCTCCAAGCCACCGATCAGTTGTGCGACAACCGTGATTTCGTCGTCGTCGATTACCTCCTGCAAAGAATCAGTCAGGACGCCATCCGGCAACTCGACGTCGCGTGAACGCGTCAAGTCGCGAACCACCGCCTTTTTCAGCCACATCGTGCGGCCAGCGTGACGTGCAGTGCGGTCACCGTGATCCAGCAAAAGGCGTGCAACACCGCTGCCAACGGTTCCGAGCCCCACAATAGCTACATTTGTTTTTTCCATGTCGGGATTTTACCGCCTGAGGCGATTCGCCGGGAGGCCACGATGTCAGCCAGTCAGGTGAAAACACAGTTGTGTCGAGCCATAGCACCCTGTTGCTTTTTTGAGGCGCGATTCCACCCCCATGGCAAGATCGCAGTTGACGCTATGGAGTCGACGCTATGGAATCTCAGGGCCTTAGCCTATGATTCTTCATGGATCGTCAAAGTCAGGTGCGCCTGTGAGGAGAAGCACTGCATCACGCCGAGATTCAGTAAGTGGGGTGACGCTAAACTGTGAAAGGACGCACTTTGATAGTTGTAGCATACGCTGCGGGCCCGCATTACGCGGCACGACCTACTGCCTGCCCACCCTCTGATAAACGTATCCTTTGGAGTATTGGAAGTTCGCTGCACCAATTTTTATTGCAAGTTCATCCAGGCTGGCAGCGTTCTGGTGTGAGATGAGTTTATCAACCCAGCCATGGTCCACAGTTGAGCCAATCGCCTACCGCGTCCTGATGTTTTCCGTTTTGGAAACTGAGCAATTGAATGATAGAAATCTGGTCCATTGTGACGAGTATTCTCGGGGTTTTCCTCGTGATGTTTATCGGAGCGATCTGTCGGCGTTGTGGATGGATTACGCGCGAGGCTGATCACGCGTTCGCTAATCTGATCACCAACGCGCTTCTTCCGGCATATTTTTTCAGCCGAATTCTGGGTGGCCCTGATTTCGAGAGTTCGGGCTCTGCCTGGCAAGCACCGGCTATGGGATTTTGCATGACAAGCCTTGGCTTTGGGGTGGCGTTTCTGGTTGCAAAGCGTTTTGGCCCACATTTGGGTTTGCAGAGTGACTCTCAGCAACGTGCATTTGGGCTATGCGTTGGAATATGCAACTACGGCTATTTGCCATTGCCGCTGGCAGAGAGCTTTTATCCAGACGCCGTGGTTCCATTGATTTTGCATAACGTTGGTGTTGAATTGGCCTTGTGGAGTGTGGGTGTGGGAATCATCAGTGGTGGAAAGGGAAACACGTGGCAACAAGTGTGTTCCAGTCCACCGTTTGTTGCTGTTCTGATTGCCTGTGCGCTGAAGATTCTGCTAGGGCCGTTCCAGATGCCCGAAATGATGACGTTTGTGTTTAACACGCTTGGGACATGTGCTATTCCGCTAGGCTTGTTGTTGAGCGGCGCGATCATGATGGATTTTCTCAGTGATACATCCTGGATGAAATCGTTTGCGATCCCGCTTTGTGCAGTCTTGATTCGCCAGTTGCTTCTACCGTCGGTGATGATTGCGATTGGCTTGCTTTTTTCTTTTGGAAACCCGGTAAACGAAGTGATCGTTTTACAGGCGGCGATGCCTGCTGCTGTTTTTCCGATTGTTCTCGTGCGTATGTATGACCGCGATACGACGGTCGCGATCCAGGTGATTGTCTCGACATCACTGGTCGGGGCGGTGTTGATACCTGCCTGGATTCTGGTTGGCGAATTACTTTTTGCGAACCTCTGAAAAATGGGTTTTGGCACGCCGCTTGCATTGTAGGTGCAACGGCGATGGCAACTGCCAATTCGTCGACCATGGGTTAAATCGATTTGATTCCGTTTAAAACCAGTTTGCTAATTTTAACGGGAGATATGCAGATGTTAAATGACAATGCTTTTGCGCAAATGAATCGTTTGCGAACGGAACTTGAGAAAGTGTTCGGTGCAGATCTGAAAAACTGCGGATCAGCGCAGGTTCATCCAAAAGTGAATATTTGGGATGACGCTGACAGTTTTCTGCTTGAAGCTGAATTGCCTGGAGTAGAGCTGCAGGACGTGGAAATCTTCGTTCGTGAAGGCGATCAGCTTTCGCTCAAAGGAGAGCGAAAACAATCTGATGTGGAACCTAAAGCATGGATCCGTAACGAGCGTCTTAAGGGAAAGTTCCTGCGGACTTTTAAGCTTCCATGCAGTGTTGATGTCGAGGCTGTGAATGCGAACATGAAGAACGG
>JAPOKD010000474.1 GCA_029977825.1 Planctomycetota bacterium
AGCGGAATATTCTTTAACGGAAGACAGTTACCTACAACCGGTGCTGAATCAGGTCCGTTTTGAACCGAATCGCCTGCTTTCAAGCCGGCAGGGGCAACGACGTAACTCTTCTCGCCATCCACATACTTCAACAATGCGATCCTGGCGGTACGATTGGGGTCATACTGGACCGAATCAACAGTCGCGGCGACACCGTCTTTGGCACGCCGAAAATCGACAATGCGATATTTCTGCTTGTGACCACCACCACGATGCCGAGCGGTGATTTTACCCTGGTTATTGCGACCACCCGTCTTTCGCTTGGGTCGCAGCAACGAACGCTCTGGCTTGTAACCAGGCGTCAGCTCAGCGAAATCACTGACCGACGCGTTACGTCGACCGGCGCTTGTTGGCTTGTAGACTCGAATGCCCATTTTATTTTCAGTTAACCGTTACTTGAATACCGTGTTTCTGATCCGTCCCGCTGCACAACGCTGACTAGAAGAAGTCAATACGATGATCTTCCTGCAGCTCAACGATTGCCTTTTTCCAATCGGCCGTTCGACCGTAACGAAACTTGTAGCGACGCAACTTACCTTTGCGGTTCTGCGTCCGTACTTTCTTGACTTTCACCTCAAACAATTCCTCAACAGCACGCTTAACATCGAACTTCGTCGCCTCGCGATGAATCTCGAACGCATACTGATTATTGCGTGAAGCTCGGTGCACACCCTTTTCGGTCACCAGAGGACGCAACAGGATCTGATGCGCCTCAAGCTGAATACCGCCTTCAGGGCTCGCTGGTGGTTGTATCTGTGTCATCTGAAGTCACTTCGTCTTGTGTGTCTGCTTCACTCGTCACCGGCAGCAGCTTCACCGCTGGCCTGAGCACCCGCGAAGGTGCCATCTTTAATCTTGTCCAATGCTTCCCGCGTCACCAACATGCGATTTGGCTTCAACACCGACAGTGCATTCAACTCGCGAACCGGCTGAACCGAAACACCCGCAATATTCCGCCCACTCTTGTAGACAGCAACATCATGGTCAGCCGTTGCGACCAACGTGGTTGTCTTATCCAGCCCAAGCGACTTCAACACGGAAGCCATCCGGCCTGTCTTGGGAGCATCAAAGCCAAGCGAATCGACAACAACCAACTCGCCGTCGTCAATCTTCGAACGAATCGCCATGCGAGTCGCCAGACGAACAGCTTTCTTATTCAAGCGATAACTGTAGTCACGCGGCTTCACCGTGCGAGCCACACCGCCACCCCGACGCACATTGGAACGCCGCGATCCAGCACGAGCGTTACCCGTACCTTTCTGGCGATACATCTTTTTCGTCGAGCCAGCAACTTCACCTCGAGTCCGCGTGTTGTGCGAACCCTGACGCAAGTTTGCCTGATACATCACAACGACGTCATGCAACAGCTGCTTGTTGACAGTCGCCGCAATCTGCTCGGTATCGATATCGTAGGTACCGACTTCACCGCCGGTCTCATCAAAAACAGTCAGCGTGGCCATATTCCTCAACCCACCTTGTTCGTTTCGCGAATGGTCACAAAGCCGCCATTCGGACCCGGCACAGCACCGCGAACGAGCAACAAATTATTTTCAGCATCCACGCGAACCAACTCGAGATTGCGGGATGTCGTCTTGGCGTTGCCATACTGGCCCGCCATCCGAATACCTTTAAAGAGACGACTGGGCGATGCACTGCACCCAGTACCACCAGCATGGCGATGCACCTTCTTGACACCATGCGTCGCACGCTGGCCGGAGAAATTGTGCCGCTTCATGACACCAGCGAAACCACGACCTTTACTTGTACCAGTCACATCAACCCGCTTGATGTCCGCGAACTGATCAACCGTGACCTGAGCCCCGACTTCAAGGTCAGTTTCCCCACGGAATTCACGGATGAACCTCTGTGGCTCACACCCTGCCTTGGCAACCAACTCAACGCCAGCAGCAGCAAGCTTCTTGGAACGCTTGCTATCCAACTTCGCAACGTGACCACGCTCACTGCGACTCGCCAAACGCCGCGGCTTGTCCTCAAAACCCAACTGAACGGCCTGATAGCCATCTCGATCTTCACTGCGAACCTGCAGCACATGACACGGACCCGCCTGGATAACCGTAACAGGCACTGCTCGCCCGTCCTCCAAGTAAACCTGTGTCATCCCGACTTTGCGGCCGAGGATTGATGGTGACATAACTTTCATCTCGCCCCGCGCTTCCGGGACGCCCGTCATTCGTGTTGGATTCCAAGTTTCGCCAAGCCGAACCACTGACATCAGGCAATCTTCAATGCACCGAGAGCGATTCCGCTCGACCCAAATCAGACTTGCACCGCACCAAGGTTATCGACCGACTTCCGTTCATCCGGAAACTGTCTCTGGTACTTTGTGTGCCGCTACCCGAACCGCCTCAAAGCCAAACCCTGAGACCCGGGTGTCCTCCAGACCGATACTATCTTGCAGACGCCTTGATTTTGATGTCCACACCAGCTGGGAGGCTTAATTTATTTAACGCTTCAATCGTCTTGGCCGTAGCCTGGACAATATCAATCAGACGCTTGTGTGTTCGAATCTCGTATTGCTGACGAGACTTCTTATTCACAAACGGCCCAGACAGAACCGTATAACGCTCCACGCGTGTCGGCAACGGGATCGGCCCGTGAACTTCACTGTGGGTACGCTTGACCGTATCGACAATCTCTTGGGCACTCTGATCCAAAACAGAATGGTCGTATGCTTCCATACGAATTCGAATTACTTCGCTAGCTCCGGCAGACACAGATGGGTGACCAATGAGAGAGTTGTGATACAGTGGCCCCTGCAGACCGGACGCGTACCGAGAGCGAGTCTCAGCATTACCATCCCGTGCTGTCAGGGTGCTCGGGGCTTTTCCCGCGAGCGAAGCGAGAATTTAGGGGTCGAATCAAAGTCCGTCAACGGCTCTTGGCAAAAGGAGGGGATAATTCTTCGGTACTTTTTCAGTTTTTTCCACCTGAACGGCACACGACACAAACCGAATAGACTGCAACAGCCACCCACGAACCCTTTTTCTCTGCTCACGCAATCGAAAAAAACCTCCCATTGCCCCTATTTGTCAACGCAACCCCCCTATACAGCCAGTAGGTTCTCTTTGTGAATCGCAAACCCGCAGACCGAGCCCCAGTCCCGGAAAGGGGGCAACAGCTGGAAAAAACTCCTGCAAAAAAGCAAAGCGATGCCGAAATTGAGCTGACGTTACCCCAGGACTCCAATTTTCCGCCGCTTTCCCAGTCAGAAACGCCTGACAACATCGCAACGGAGAATGCGGCAACCAAGAGCGTATCGGTTGAGCCCCAACCGATGGCCAAAGCCCCACAGACGAGTTCGCCTGGGCCAGCCGGTGCGTCGCTGAGCCAACGAGACCAAAGCGAGATGACGGCAGCAACGTCGACCTCGAAGCAAATTGGCTTACGGATTACCGCGGGGATCTTTGCCATCACGCCACTGACCCTGCTTGTCATTGCTGGCATTTTGAAACCCGCAGCGCAGGGCTTGGGAACACATCAACAGCTTGGGCTCCCCCCTTGCTCGCTGCGGCTTTTAGCCGGGATTCGGTGCCCTGCCTGTGGCATGACAACTTCTTGGTCCTATTTTTCCAGAGGCAACTGGTTTGCTAGCATAAGCACCAATGCCGGTGGTTTCTTGCTGGCGTTGCTCTGCATCGCACTGATCCTCACTGCAGCTCAAGTGGTTCGCTGCGGTCGCCTTCCCTCGCCCCGTGTCCAAGGTTGGCTGACCATCGCAGGCGCGGGTGTTCTGGCTGTAACGCTAGTCGACTGGATCATCCGCCTGTGGGTCTGAGCAAGTGGCCACCCCTCTTTTCAGCCCCGCTGTTCTTACTTTGCGCGGAACTGATCGTTGATGACACCAGCGGGGAATCTGAAAAAGCCCAAGGTTTTGGCTTAAAGACTCAAAATCAGTGTGGCAAGCAGAGGCATAAACTTCGTATGTACGGCCGGAGTCATCGCATTACAAGCAGTGCCAAAGGAAATCAGATCGATGTCGTTGAAAGAAGAATCCGTCAAGTCCAACCACGCCAAATTCAGCAGAAGAGCGCTCTGCATGGCGATGGTTTCTGGAACAGCACTGCTTCAAACTGGTTGCCTCGGTTTGGCCTCAAACCTCATGCATGCAGTTGGCATGGACATGATTCCACCGGAATACGAAGGGCTGGAAGATCTCAACGTTGCCGTGGTTACCATCTCGGACAGCAGTTCTTATACGCGAGATCAGAAATCAGCAGAGCTCAGCTCGTTTGTTGGTAAAATCCTTGCGAGAGAAATCAAGGGCATCAAGATTGTTCGCAACGACAAGATCAGCCATTGGCGTGACACGAACGGCTGGGATTCACTGGACTTTGCCGAGATTGGAGAAGGCGTCAAAGCTGACAAGGTCATCGGAATCGAGCTCGGGAACTTCAGTCTGCGTGACGGCCCCACGCTTTACTGCGGCACTTCAGACGTCACCCTGAGCGTGATCGATGTTGCCACAGGTGAAGTTGATTTCACAAAGTCGCTCGAAGAATACCGCTACCCAACCATGGCTGGCCAACACACCAGCGAGACGACGGAATCACGTTTCCGCAAATTGTATTTACAGACACTGGCAGAGGAAATTGGCAGGTCATTTCATCCGTACGACATGTCAGATCGAGTTGCTGCCGACAGCAGAATCGCAAGCAGCTAACACGGCAAAAAGAGCCTTATAGCTCGTCAATACTGAGCAATATCGCCGACGTCGGTCACCGGCATGATGCCCGCATATGATGCCCGGACAATGGGCTTTGCTGTCCCTGACAGCGGGCTCTGGCGAGCCCGACTGCGGATTCAACAGCGGACTCTGCGAGCCCGACTGCGGATTCAATCGACGCTCACGAAGATCGTGTGGGCTCCTTAAGGCGACATCACACGGCACGGTACTTTTTTGGCGTTCCGTTTGCCTTTCCCTCGCGGCGTGGGACCTTGACCCTGGCAGCATGGTTGCACGCAGCACACCATCCGATCTCCCTCCCCGCAGCGCCACCGTTGGCTACTTGCCCTCCGTGGTCAGCCTGGTTTTTGGTGTCTTCGTTTCACGGTCGAACTCATAGATTTCTTTCTGTTTG
>JAPOKD010000863.1 GCA_029977825.1 Planctomycetota bacterium
ACCTTATCCATCAGCTCCAAACGTAATTCCTCAACGCGATTTTCCGGTCCCCGCTGCCTCAATTCGTGAATGTCGATAGGATCCATCAGCGAACGCTTCGCCAGCACTGCCGCCTTCTCTGCTGTTCCTCAAATGCCTATTCCAAGCATCCCAGGCGGGCACCACCCTGCTCCCAGCTTTGGAACCGTTTCAAGCACCCAATCGACAATGCTGTCAGACGGATTAAGCATGACCAGTTTCGCTTTGTTTTCTGAACCACCGCCTTTTGCAGCGATGAACACCTCAACCTGATCACCGGGAACCAACTCGTAGTGAATGACCGCGGGCGTGTTGTCGCCCGTATTCTTTCTCTTGCCCGCCGGATCCTCAAGAATCGACGCGCGAAGCACATTTTCTGGAAGCGTATAGGCCCGACGCACGCCCTCATTGATCATGTCGGTGACCGACATCTCGGCATCCCACGTCACATCCATCCCTACATTCACAAACACGGTGACAATACCCGTGTCCTGACAGATGGGACGACGCCCCTGTGCGCACATACGAGAATTGATCAGGATCTGCGCCATTGCAGCTCTCGCTGCAGCCGATTCCTCACGTTCATAGGCCTCACTCACTGCCTGGATAAAATCCAACGGGTGATAATAGGACATGAATTGCAGACTATCTGCAATGCTATCGATCAAGTGCGACTGATGGATCGGTGCCATGTTTGGTTCCTGGCGTCGGTAATAATCTTGCGTGTGAATTTATCGCGTGCTGAACTAAATGATGCGTGGTGCAGACCAAGACGAAATCTTTACAGCCCAGCGTCGACGGTGCGTCAGGTATCACGCGCCAGACGCTCTGCAGTACCCGGCAATCTCGTCGGATGCACCACAGCAACTGCCACCGGAACAGGTCGCAGTTCCCGATTTCGCGATGCGTTGCCAATTAAGTGATCTTGGCCGCAATGATCCGCCAGAGTCATCAAGAGCTTGGTAGGTAACCCATCATGAGGGGTAACCTACCCCATTCATCATTTGTCGACTGGCATTGTGACCCATTGCCGCCGGACGGGAAATGCCACAGAAGTGTAGATCACCACAATTCCCGTGTCTTTAACACCGGATCCGCTGATCCTTTGACAGATTGCCTTACAAGCACACAAATTCTAGAACGTGATGCCAAAACCAGCCGAAATTTTCTTCACCACCTGTTTCTGGGAATCCGGGACTCGTTGGTACCAGCCATGTAGGTACCCCTCAAACGTCTCATTCTCCTCTGCAGGCCCGCGATTCAAATAACGTACTGCCTCCCACGCAGCAGGCGTCTCTTCAAACATGGGCAACAATTTGCTCGCCAACTGGTTATTGATATCCCGATTGGTAGCAGTTGCACGCAACTCGCTAAGATTTGCACGATAAATCTCCTCGAGCGTAAATCCATCCGTATCCTTCGTCTTCAGTCGCTGAGCGGCGTAATCACGCAAAGCCCCCGAATACGATTTCCAATTCGAGTAGGGCGGCTTCTTCTTCCACTCTTCACCCATTTTCTTAAGAGCGAAAAGGGAAGCCACTTCGCAGAGTGTTTCCTCGAACCAGAGCTGTTGATTCGGTACATCCCGATAATTGCACATGACATGACCCAACTCATGTGAAAACTGAAAGGCTAGCTGGGCCCATGCACGGTTCTTTGTGTCCAGACGCACAATATGTTCGTTGTTACCACCTCGACGAAAAAGCGTGATGGGCCCGGTACCGTCATTCTGCAGAAGCATCGGCGCTGCCACTCCACTTTTCAAATGTGGCGTGAACATCATTGCTGCCGACTCACACACTTTTTTTACGTCAGCGACCGAGGATGATCCCCATTCACCTGGCTCCACGAAGATACGAAATCGAGTTGAGGTGGCGTTTGGTTCCTTCTCACCAGACGGAATCGTTGTCACCAGCGACTTGATCTCATTAAGCAGGTTCCGCAATTGGGCATTTTCAGCCTCAAGTTGCTGTATCCGGTCTCTCATCGCAGCTGCATCATCAAGTTGGCCATGAGCACGCTCATCGCTGATCGCGCCTGCTGCTAACAAAAACACCAACAAGAAGAACGTGCGGTGTGTCCGAATCCACCCGCTTTTCGCTCGCATCCTCATATCTCACCCTCAACCAGGCCGCTAACACAAAACAACTCGCAAATTCAACCAAAACCATGACTAACCAACGCGAAACGGATATCGCCGACGGGTTCACTCTGCTCAGTGAGTAGCCCGAAGTGACTGACCACTTTCAGCGCCGCCAACTTGAAAGATGAGTTACAGAACCGTCCAAGGCGGCGACTCATGTTAGGCCCCTAATAGCGAGCCCCATCCATTCGAGGGCACAAACCTTCCCTTGCCATATTTCCATCTCTGACATGTATCTTGGCAGCCTGCCATAATAACACTGTGGACGTGCAAGAAGTTACTCCACACCTTGTCAACCAACGTGCTCGCCCTTTTTGCCCAACTTACCGACGGCTTGTACCCATTCAGTAATCCAGTCACGTACCAAACTGACAATTAATATGCCTCATCCAATACGTCGCTCTTTGTTACTCCTCTGTACCTTGCTGCCCCTGACCCACACCGGGCTCAATGGCGAGGAAGCCAAGTTGGCAGCGGGATATCGGGAAACCGCGGACGCGGTGACGGAGTCCATTGCACAACTGTGTGAGGCAACTTCAAAGACGGGAGTTTTCTCGGGAGCTGTCCTTGTAGCCAAGGAGGGATCCGTATTATTCAAACAGGGCTTCGGACCTGCAAATCGTGAATGGAATACTGCAAATACGCCAGATACAAAATTCCGGCTCGCATCGGTTAGCAAACCGTTCTGTAGCATCCTTGTCTTGCAGCTTGTCCAAGAGGGGAAATTGAATCTCGATGACAAGATCAGCGACTGGTTGCCCAACTACAGGAAGGATACCGGACAGAAGATCACGATCCATCACCTGC
>JAPOKD010000728.1 GCA_029977825.1 Planctomycetota bacterium
ACCTTATCCACCTTGCTGCGATCAACGCCGACTGCGATGGGCGTTAATCTGGCGATAGCTGGTCGCGGTCCTCTGCCCGCCACACCTGCTTCTGTGATCTTGATAGTCAGTACACCGTTTTCCAGAATGGGCGCCGCTTCGACCTTTTCGCCCGGACCCGTCAAATATCGCAGCACGACCAACGCCTCCTGGGCCAAATCGATTTCGTGCTCCTTCAGAGTCTTTTGAAGAACCTTGTCGGGCGTATCGCCTTTCCATCTCGGGTTGGTGTAAACCGGATTGCCTTGTACCTTCATGCTGAACTCTTTGAAATCTTTCAGATTCTGAATGGAAGTGGCCTGCCGGCCGTCGTTCTGCCAACCCGACATCATGGGATCGATGGCAAAATCTATGAACACGCGAAATGGCTGCTTCTCGCGTTTTGCCACTTCCTTAGGTCCAGCATCTTTACCAGTCACTCTTTCCTGCTGCTCGGCCTCGGTCCGACAATCGGCCACTGCCCGGACGCCAAACCAGCCATTTCCAGCACCAAAGGTCATGACCACAGCCAGGACTCCCAATTGCAGTTTTCGGTTGCGCATCGTTCTCAATTCTCTTTGTGTTATCTGGAACTACGGATTCGGATATTCGGGCAGACCTACAGCCAAACCTCATACTAGCAAGGAGATTCACGAGCCGGCCGACTGTTCCAGGGAATTTCAGAAACACAATGGCCAGAGCGGATTGCCATCACATGCGGCGACAATGGGAATGCCGAGGCGTTCATCCTGGCTTCTCCCTAGCCCTGAATCCTATTGTTGCGATATTCGATTGCCGTTCCAAGCAGAGACTACGCGGCCAAGGCAAGACTGCGAATCGCAGGCAGGGACCGCTTCCCCTCGATGGTCGGCATCGCCAGAAAGTTCCGAAACGTGTCAAGCACGGGGAGCTCTTCTTGATGATGGCTGCTGGTAAGCAATCCAGCAGCCATTTTTTGTGCGGGTGTAGAAGTTCCTGCGACTGACAAGGTCATCAAGCGTTACCATCACACGGAGCAGAACCTTAGAAAGGCTTTGCACCGCATCGCAGATCACGCGGGTGTCGAAAGAGGGCAAAAGCCATTCATCTGCCTTCGTGCATCTCGACGCACAGAGCTTGAGCGGTCAGGCGGTCTTGCAAACCACGTGCTCAACGACTGGTTCGGGCACAGCGGTACCGTTGCAGAGACGTATTACCTTAAGACCACTGAAGCAGACTTTGATCTGGCAGTGAAGCAACTCGGGGGACCATTGGGGACCACCACAAGGGCGTCAGAGTTCCCCAAGAGAAGCCAAGAAACGAAAAACCCCGGTGAATCCGGCGTCATGATGTTTCCTGATGGCTCAGGAGGATCTATCGAGTACAGCTGGGTTGATGCTTTTGGAACTTCTCTCCGTTCAAACTCTCATGTGATTGCAGATCGCCTGAAGCGGCTCGACGATCGCTATCTGTCTGCGTGCATCACGCATGGGATATAACCAGCAAATAATTGCCCAACACCGAATGCGAAGAGAGCTGCCTAAACAATAGATACCTTGGGATTTTACACTCCAGGTATGCAACCTTGAATCCTGGTAATTGAGTTCCGTTGTCCTGATGAAGATCGCAAGGCGCCTCTGATGCTTTATTTCTGCATGGGAGAAACGATATTGAGATGAATCTTGCTTCGTCGAGCCACTGTTTACGCTCTGAGGAAATTCAAGCACAATAATCAGTCGAAGTGCATTCCATCAGCTGATTGACAAAGCAGCATGAAATTACAAACCGAGGCAAACAAAGTGTCACCACACCGGATGCCGGCTATCTACTGTGTTTCACATTGCTATAACGCGCCATTGCCTGACGAGCGGGAATCGAAGCTGACGGTTCTCTCGCTCGATACCACCACAAATAGCTTGATCCCCGTGCAGCAAACGACGCTGCCGGAAGGGACATTGATGCCTATCGCTCAGGTGATCAATCAAAAAGGCACGAAGCTGTTTACTACCGCTGGAAAACACGGAGTCGTTTGCTACCACCTAGCTCCCCACGATCAAGGGAAAATCATTGGTGGACCGATCCTGTTGCAGGTTACCCCTGAACCCTTGAGGACACCTTATGGTGTGATGCCCGTTGACATCAGCTTGGATTTGTGTGAGGAAAACCTGTTTACATGCAATTTCATGGCAGGCTCAATTTCCGCCTTATCACTTGACACCGACGGTCAACTTCGCGGCGATCCCCGAGTCTGCTTAATGACGCATTCTGGTGTTCCTGAGAAAGTCCGGCAACTCGGGCCAAGCGCTGCGGCGAAAGAACTGGATTTTGCAGAAGGTTTTCCCGAGGATGGATCACACCCTCATGGAGTCGCGTGCCATCCCAGTGGAAAATGGTTGGCGGTTTGTGATCTTGGCACCAGTAACCTCACAGTGTTTTCACTTCCTCTTGGAGAATCTTTTGATTCGGGTAAACCGGATTTTGTCCTGCGCGGTCATGCAGCACCCGACAATAATCGCCATTACCTTGCCGGTACACGTCTCATACGCTTTTCACCTAACGGCGAATTCTTATTAAGTGTCAATGAATTGGACCACACGATGTCTAGCTATCGATTTGACGAGTCTGGAGGCACGCTGATTGCGTGCGGTCCACCTCACATGACGATTCCGCAAACTTGGTTAGATGAATTACCGCCGCGTCCATACATGTACAACTCGCAACCAAACTACAATGCGGGCATTGCAGTTTCCCCCGATGGCCGTCACGTGTATTCCTCGGCGAGAGGGCATGATTCAGTCGCTGGTTTCAAGATTCACGCAGATGGCGTGCTTGAACCAACAGATCAAGTCCGAATTGCCAGTGGCGGCCGAACACCGTGGTCGATTACATTTCTCGACAATCATTTTCTTCTGGTTGCTAATCAAAATGCGGATGACCCAACCGCGCGTCAACCAGGTGGCCAAGGTTCCGATCCCGACCGAATCGCGCCAGCAGGTCGTGAGCCAGGAAATTTAATGGTTCTAAGACGAGACCCTGAAAATGGCTCGCTACGTCCCACCGGGGCCATTTGGGAAGCACCGCACATCCTCAGTGTCCAAGTCGCAAAACCTTTAGCGTGCTGATCATCGATTCAGCACGAAACGCCTAGTTTGTGCCACCTTGCTGAAGAAGATGCAGGGGATTGAAGAAGCGGATGGTTCTTCGCTACTGGATAATACGGTCGTCGCCAGCGGTTTGCATACGGGTCATGAACGTCGAAACCTGCCCATTCTGCTGGTGGTGGCGGTTTGCGCCACCTGAGAGTCGAGTGAGTCGAACGAAGCTGCGCAGGGAACGCGATGCATACGTATATATGTACATGTACCTCTAGGTAGCATGGCACCAACAGCCACAACTCTCGAATTCAACGCACAATACAAGGCAACATGCCATGGCGAACCGTCCATCACGCCGAGCGGTTGCCTTACTGCTCTTACCTCTCCTATTTATCATCGCATTGACGAGGCTTGGCCAATATTTACACATTTTCGCCGCCTTTGACTTCTTGGGAGCGGGTGGAGCCGCAGCAAGTACAGG
>JAPOKD010000629.1 GCA_029977825.1 Planctomycetota bacterium
AGCTTTTCCGTCATGGGCTACCCGGAGATGGCGTCAGGGCAGGCACGATATGGCAAGAGTGGTCCGGGTTGGGCTGCTCAGGTTTTGCCTTCGCAGCCAGTCCGCGACCCTTCTGGCGTCCGCGCCAAGCAGTTCGACTCGCCAGCAATCACATCAGGCGGCTCAACTCTCGCTGCCCCCGGCATTTAGCCGTTGCTTCTGCCTTTGGGCTTTGTTTTTCCGGCCTTAGTTCTTCGCGGCTTCGACAACTGCTTCGGTAGTGATGTTGAAGTGCTTGTAAACTTCGCTGTAGGGGCCACTGGCGCCATAGCCATGCATTCCTACAAAACGACCATCGAGTCCCAGCCAGCGGTCCCATGACATGCGTAGGCCAGCCTCAACCGCGACACGATTGGTGACCTCTTTGGGCAGCACTTGCTCTTGGTACTCGGCTGACTGATCAGCAAAAAGATCGAGGCATGGCATGCTTACCACGCGGACTTTCATGCCATCGGCAGCCAAGACGTTGGCGGCTTCGACACAAAGTCCAAGTTCACTGCCGCTGCCCATCAAGATCGTGTCAGGGGTCCCTTCACAATCGGAAAGGATATAGCCACCCCTGTTGGACAGGCTGGCCGGTGCGTAGGTGTTTCGGTCCAGAGTGGCCATGTTCTGCCGTGATAGGACAAACGCACTGGGGTGGTTCTTCATCGACATGGCAGTTCGATAGCACTCAGCAACTTCATTTGCGTCACCAGGGCGGAAGACGTAGAGCCCGGGGATTGCCCTGCAGGCCGAAAGATGTTCGACCGGTTGATGGGTCGGGCCGTCTTCCCCGACTCCGATGGAATCATGCGTGAGGATGTAGGTCACCGGTTGGTGCATGATACTTGCCAGTCGCATGCCGGCTCTCATGTAGTCGGTGAAGACGAAGAATGTTGCCGCGTAAGATCTCAGGCCCGAAAGCGACATCCCGTTCACGATGCCCGCCATCGCATGTTCGCGAATTCCGAAATGCAGGTTGCGTCCTCCATAGTGCCCGGGCAGGAAATCACCGGCCCCTTCAAATGTCAAATTTGACTTGTTGCTGGGGGCCAAATCAGCCGAGCCACCAATCATGAAGGGGATATTTGCGGCAATTGCATTGAGTACTTTGCCACTGCTGTTTCGCGTAGCATCACCTTTTTCGCTCGCTTCGAACGCAGGGATGTCAGCGTCCCACCCTTCAGGCAGTTCACCATCGAACATCGCCTGCAGTTCTTTGGCTTTTTCTGGATTAGAGTTTTGGTAGGCGGCCCAGATCTCGGCCCAAGCCGCGTAGCTTTCCGCACCACGCTGGCCGACGTTGGCATTGAAGTGCTCTCGAACACCATCGGGTACGTAGAACTTTTCGTCGGCAGGAAGGCCGTAGTTTTCCTTTGCCAACGTGATCTCGTCCCAGCCCAACGGAGCACCGTGAGCTCCGTGCGTGTCCTGTTTATTGGGCGCCCCGTAACCGATGATACTTTTTACAATGATTAGGGTTGGTTTATCGCTGCATGCTTTGAAGTTGTCGATACCAGCCTGCAGGGCGGCAAGGTCATTTGCATCGTCTACTTTGACCACGTTCCAACCGAGGCCTTCAAAACGTTCGCCTACATTTTCACTGAAAGCCAGATCAGTATCGCCCTCAATGGTGATGTGGTTGTCATCATACAGCCAACACAGGTTGTCGAGCTTCAGGTGTCCCGCCAATGAAGCTGCTTCGCAGGCGACGCCTTCCATCAGATCGCCATCGCTGCAGACTGCGTAAACGTCATAGTTGAACAGTTCATGTTCGTCGGTGTTGTAGTTGTCGGCCAGCCATTTCTGAGCCATCGACATCCCAACTGCATTGCTTACGCCGGCTCCCAGCGGGCCAGTCGTGGTTTCAATTCCGGCAGCCTCACCGAACTCGGGGTGCCCTGCACATGGGCTGCCGATCTGTCGAAAATTCTGTATGTCTTCAAGCTTGATCGACAGATCGTCGGTTGTTTGCCCCGTTTCGTCGGTAGCCTTGACGCCGCTCAGATGCAACACGCTGTAGAGCAGCATCGATGCATGGCCGCATGAGAGAATGAAACGATCCCTGCCGGGCCAGTTCGGTTGGGCAGGATCGTACTTCATCGCGTGGTTGAAAAGCTGGTAGGCAACCGGCGCCAGTGCCATGGGGGTGCCCGGGTGTCCGCTGTTGGCAGTCTGCACCGCATCCATGCTGAGGGTGCGGATGGTGTCGACTGCAAGTTTTTCAATGTCGGTCGATGCTACGCTCATCAGCGTGTTCACTCGCGTGGTGAGAGGCTGTAATTGGTTTGTTTCCTCGCAAAATCGTACTTGTTATGGACAATTATCGGAAGGGGCAACAAGGCAACTGCTCCTGTGCTGCCGCCCCGACGTATCTCGTGCAGATTCATGGTCGTCACAAACCCCTTTGCAGAGGTGGTAGCCATTGTTCTCAGCCCTTGAGGTTCCATTGAGGCATTTTTTCAAGCGTTTTTTGCTCAGTGAGATCAAATTTCAACGGCGTGAGAGTGACATTGCCGCGTCGCAGTTCGGTCACATCGGCCTGCTCTGCGGGGGGCTGATTTGGTTCCGACCAAAGCGCCCAGTAATAATCGCGACCCGCAGGGTCTTGCCGTTTCTCGTAGCTGTGCCCGTATTGTGCGAGGCCCATCGGTACAATCCGCAAGTCTTTGGGAGCCTCGGTAGCGGCCGTTGGTATGTTCAGGTTGAACAGGCCGCCGCGTGCGTCTGGCTGTTTGGCGATGCCGCCAATGACATTCCTTGCGATGACCGCAGCCGCTTGAAAATCCGAGTCCTCCGAGTACTCCAGCGATACGGCGATGCTTGTGACACCGAAGAACGCTCCTTCGATGGCAGCAGCCACCGTTCCGCTGTAAAGAACGTTAATTCCTGCATTCAATCCATTGTTGATCCCGCTCACTACCAGATCCACGGGGTTGTCTTTCAGAAGTTCACCAATCGAAAGTTTGACACAGTCAGCCGGTGAGCCATCAACTGCCCAGGCCCAGTGTCGCCCGTCCCGGTGAATGGATTTGCAAGTCAATGGTGTCAGGAACGTGATCGTGTGCCCTACACCGCTTTGTTCCGTGGCAGGAGCAACTACGATGACTTCGCCCAGGTGACGCAACTGTTGTTCCAAGGCTGCCAGGCCGGGGGCAAACACGCCATCGTCGTTGGTCAGTAGGATTCGCATTTTGTTCTTGTCCTTTCAGGGAAAATCGACGTGGTTTGCTAAGACGCGTTTGCGAGGATAGCGTTGTGTGCGTTATCGAGCGTTTTCTCGCCCCGCGCGTGGCGCAATTGTTGTGCAGTGCTGTGCCCGGTCAGTCTAGACGTACTGTATTTCAGCGGGCCATGTTCAGTTGAGTAGGATCTGTCCTTCTCTGCCACCGCGCTAACCGCTTCAGGTGATCCAGCCAGCCCTGGTAGATCCCCCGAATGCAGTTGGGATTCAGGCAACTGTGATCCGGCGAGCACCTTGAGGTGTGAATGCTCTGGGGGATTGTGGCAGGTTGGGCAGTTGTTGCGAGTGCCTTGCAGGCTGGTTCTGCTGTTACTTAAATTTTCCCTCAATTCGGCCGCCGCGTCGCACTGTTGGTCATTCAAGCCCTGGGACTCGGCTCAGGTAGGCCCGTTCGTCGCTATTCGCGGGCTAGCGTTGGTTGCGGGGAACGTTCGGCCGTGAAGGACAAAGTCTTCTTGTCAGTTCAATTGGGGGCACTGTTCGGCGTGTAGTTGGACTTTCTACTCACTCTGCTGTTCTTGTGCTCGGAATTTGAAGGTGTTCTGGATCCGAGCCGGGTTGTTTGGTTCCCGTGACCAGGACCTGCTTGTGCGAGGACCTTCTGGTCCCAGAGCCTGTTTGCATGTTGCTCGGTCTGCCCGAGGCGGGCGTAAAGAAGCGATGTCTGATTGGCCCCTTGGGAAAAGTACTGGCATTTTCTACACTTCTGGATTGATTCCCGCGACACCACTGGCATCAGCGGTGCCTGGCACGTGCAATCTAATACACA
>JAPOKD010000184.1 GCA_029977825.1 Planctomycetota bacterium
CGCACCACTTGGCGCCAAAGTCAACCATCACCGTCTTGCCTTCATTACGCAGTTGTTGCAAGCGAGCTTCGTTGTAGTCCTGCCAATCCAGTTCTTTTATCTGTTCGAGGTAATGAAACGCACCCACGCTGATCACAGTCGCGGCGGCGATACCACCAAGCCATGCCGAGATGCGTTTTCCGAGATCCGCGTAATTGGGAACTTTCCCGATGATCCAGCAACCAAACCAGACTGCGATCAGCGAAACGAATACCGGCACTTTTTGTGTGTCGCTGAATTGCGAGAAGAAGAAGGCAACTGTCCCCAGAAACAGAAACGCCATCAATTGCTTGAGCGTGACCATCCAATCACCGGGCTTCGGTAGCCACGCAATCAACTTTGGTCGGAACCCGATCAGCAAGTAAGGGGCTGACATCCCCAGGCCCACTGTCAGGAAAATGGCGATCGTCTGCACCGGTGCCAGATTCAGTGTCAGTCCGAGAATGAATCCGAGTAACGGGCCACTGCAGGGCGTTGCCATGATGGTCGCAAATACGCCTTTGGAGAACGCACCGAAAAAACCTTCACGATTTTGAAGGTCTTGCGACGTCTTGCCAGCCGCCATGCCGGGAACTGGAATCTCCCAGACGTCCAGATAGCTCAGAGCCAGGGCGAATAGGGTGAGTGTTAAACCAAGCCGGACGGGGAAGTAGGTGAACTGCTCACCCCAACCAAATTTTGTAACGGCTGCAACGATCGCCAGCAGTGCGAACACGGCCATGATTCCGGCCACGTAAGCCAAATTGAGCGTTAGAATCCGCTTCCGGTCTTCGCCAGCCTGACTGACGAAACCCATGATTTTCAGACCGACCACGGGAAGCACACATGGCATCACGTTGAGAATCAGTCCCCCGAGGAATGCAAACAACAAAATGAGCGGGAAGGCAGTGGCTGAACCACCCTGTACGTCAGTTGCTGTTGCAGTGTCTGCTTGAGCTACATCGGGTTTTGCTGTGGGATCAGTCTGCGCGGCTGACGCCGGAGGTTGATTCGCGTTCGTGTCCGTGGCAACGCCCGTGGAAGAAATGTCTCCTGTTTCCGGCGTCTTGGGCTGGCCAGCGGGTTTCGTGATCGGGTCGACCCACTTGGTTACTGCTGCAGCATCTTTAGCCTCGTTGGATTTGCCTGACGTCAGAAGCACCGCTACCGGTGTCTCAACGGTTGAATCCGCAACACGCACAGGGGCCTTGAATTTGAGCGCTTGTGGCTGAAGACAGCTGCCATCGGTGCAGGCTTGATAAGCGATCATTCCGTCGATCGTTTGGTTTCCAGCTTTGGCTGTATCGGGAACCATGAACGGAATTCGCCAAGTGACTTTTCCCTTGAAGTAACCGTAGGGCAGAACGCCCTGCTTTTGGGTCACCGGCTGGTTGGCAACCGGCTTGCCCACCTTCAGGTCCGACTTTTCGGTTACTACGAAATTGGTTGACAGGTCTGCATCGTCAACGGCCGTTTCGTAGACGTGGTAGGTTGCATCCGGTGTCGCAGTGAAAATCAATTCTCCCCACTGGCCTGCTTTCAAGGTCGAAGGGAAAACAAATGCTGTCCATTCGACGGCGTAGTCACCGTCACGAAATGGTTTCGCCACGTCGCGGAACAGTGATGATTCCGGATTCACTTCCGAAGTCAGTTGAACAGAGTCGGCATCAGCATCCGAGTCACCGACCGCGACGGCTTCGAGAGTTTCACTGACGGGAACACATGCTTCTTTACAGGCCAGTCCATTGACTTGAACTGTGATTTTCCCATCAAATCCTGCGGGAGCTTGAATCATGGCCGACCATGTCACGCTGGATTCGAACTCTTCGACCGTCAGGCCTTTGTAGACCGAAGAAACGCTGCTGTGCGGCTTGCGGTCTGGGGCGAATTTTCCCGTCAGCTTGACCTCGGGAGGCGACTTCAACGTCACGGTAGTCGGTGTGGGGCCACCCGCTGGCTGAGTCATGGAGTAGATATGCCAGCCACTGCCCAAGGTGGCGGTAACGTCGAGCTTACCTTTGCCGTTCTCACTGATCTTGTAGGTGGCCTGCCATTGGACAGGTTCCGCGGTCTCTTCACCAAAACCACCAAGCGAAAAATCGGGGAACAGATCAGCTCCCCCGCCAAAGCTGTCCTGAGCTTGAGCAGGAGCGATCCAGCAGCATCCCAGCAGGGCTAGCATGGGCAGCCACTGTGATGGGCTTGGAATCCAGCGTTGCATGGAAGCATTCATTCGGTTGCGCTCGTTTTCTCAGTGGTAATCGTCTGGCGAGTATTCTACGCCCCGCGGGATTTCCGGGTCAATATTCAGTCAGTGGTCAGCATCGCGGCGTCGCCGCATGGATCAGATTGTAAATTCGCTCAGTCAGTTTCTCGGGTGGGACCTTGAATTCCCGTCTCTCGACCGCCAACCAAACGAGCCAGTTCGCAAGACTGAGCCAGATACCCGCAAAACATAGATCAGTCGCCAGTTTGACCATGGGTGGTCCAGTACTACGCTTCGACTGTTCCATATTTTCACAATAACCGGCCATAACCGCGTCCCAAACGTCTTCGGCAGCGTGCTGACCTGCCAGAAAACTGCCCGCCCAGCGAGCCAGATCGGCAGCCGGTGTATCAACGCGGACGGCATCAAAGTCAATCAATCCAGTCGGCTCTCCCTCCGAGAACAGAAGGTGTTCCGCATGGACATCACGCAGTACGTACTGAGTTGCATGTTTGCATGCCGAATGTTTTGTTAATGATCGGTGGATTTGGGTGCAGGCTTCATCCCATTTCCAATGCAACAGATTCGCGGCGTCTCGTAGGGCCGCACTGAGGTTGCTTGGCTGAGCCATTTGAGGGATCGATTGAGCCGGGATTGGGAAATGCATTCTGTGCCAGGCGAGGGCCCGTAGACGTTCCTCGATGATGGGAGGTGATTGGTGGATCGATTCCAGCGATGCGGTGCAAGCATGGAATCGCGATATGGCTTCGGCACCTCGACGAATGGTGTCCAAATTGGCAGTGGTGGTCAACGGCTCACCGGGCCGCCAGTGGGAAAGCTCCCAATGTTCCCCGTTTGCTGAGAGAACCGTGGTAGAAGAATCGGATTGAGGTTCGTTAGCCAGCGGCGCAAAAGTGACTGGAAACGCGATGATGTCGCAGCCTTGCGCCCTGGCGTGAAGAATGACACGGTGGATGGATTCAATGCGATTGCGTGAAAATGAATCGGGCCAACGCTTCAATGCGTACCGTTGGCCATCAGTTGCCCGGCATTCAGCAACCGTGGCACCACTCAAGCCTGATGCCAGTTTTCTGATGGAGATGATTCCACAGCGATTCGCCAGAGCTTGGGTGATCGGTTGGGGGGCGATCGGTTGGGGAAGGTCCGGAGCGATCATACGGTGGTGCACTGATTCATGGTCAACGGGCTTCGGGGGCAACGGGCTTCAAGGGCAACGGGCTTCATTGACAAAGGTTCTTCCGATCTACCGTGGTCATCACGTTATGACACCGGTGTTCCATGTTATTACAGCAGTGTTCCATGTTATTACAGCAGTGTTCCATGGTATTACAGCGGTGTTCGTTGCACAGGTGGTTTGTTCCCCGCGGCCATGCTGCGAGAATTGTGTGGTTGAAAGCTGTTGGGGCAAGCTCTTTCAGCTCGGTACAGGAGATTTGTGCAAAACAGAATGGCAGCGGACCTGCTGTGTCACCGGTAGAATGAGAGAAACTGTCTCACGCAACACGCGTGCGGTCCTATGATACCCGTCTCGCCACAGGTCTTGATGGCTGGCAATAATGGAAGCGAGATTGCTTCCGATCCATGCAAACCTGCAACCCGATAACATTATGACATCCGAATTGCCCCCCTATGATTGCTTTCTTCTTGTTTCCTTTGGTGGGCCGGAGGGGCAGGATGATGTGATGCCGTTTCTTGAAAATGTCTTGCGTGGTAAGCGAGTGCCGCGGGAACGGATGCTGGAGGTTGCCGAGCACTACAGGAAATTCGGTGGTGTCAGTCCCATCAACCAGCAGAATCGTGAACTGTTGGAAGTGATCAAAGCTGAATTTGAACGCGTTGGGGTGGATCTGCCGATTTATTGGGGGAACCGGAATTGGGATCCGCTGCTGCCCGACACCATTCGGCAAATGCGAGATGATGGGCGGAAACGGGCGATTGCTTTCTTCACCAGCATGTACAGCTGCTACAGCGGGTGCAGGCAGTATCGGGAAAACATCATCGCGGCACGGGAAGAGGTAGGACCGGATGCTCCGCTGGTCGAAAAGGTCCGAATGGGATTCAACCATCCCAAATTTATCGAGGTGATGACTGACAATCTCCGTGAATCGATCGAAACATTGGGGAACACGGCCGAGCAGTCAGTGGTCCTGTTCACGGCTCATAGTATTCCGCTGTCGATGTCAGGTAACTGCGACTATGAAAAACAGCTCCGGGAAACTTGTCGCCTGGTTGCCGGCGCATGTGGTGTCGGTCAATGGGATCTTGTTTACCAAAGCCGCAGTGGGCCACCACAGCAACCGTGGCTTGAGCCTGATATCTGTGACGCCATCAAGTCACGTGATGACGAGCAGAAACTGGACAGCGTGATTGTGGTACCGATTGGATTCATCAGCGATCATATGGAGGTAATGTTCGATCTTGATGAAGAAGCAGCGCAGGTTTGCGCAGAGAGAAATATTCGAATGCATCGGACTCGAACAGCGGGAATTGAGACCGGCTTTGTCGAAATGATCCGTGATCTCGTCCAGGAACGGGTCGAAGGCAGAACAGATCGACCGGCAGTGGGCGATTTGGGAGCGTGGCATGACGTATGCCCGGAAGACTGTTGTCTTTACACACCGCAGCGTCCTCCAACCGCCGGTGGTGGTCGCCCGCCGTCGGGCCGTCCAGTCAACGCATAGAGTCGCCTGTCGTCGCATGAATGGAATCCCCAGCATGCACTCCTGCGGTCCTTGATGCATTCGATCAACGACATGCTGGCAATCACATGATTCCGTCCACAGAGGAGGTCCTGTTGCCGTCAAGGTCTTAAGCGGAGATCGTTGGCAGGCTCCGCAGGGCGTTTTTGATGTCGGTAGGGATTGAACAGAAGATAGTTGAGGTGGCGATAAAGGTCGCTTGTTGCCAGTAGTTCGCTATGGTTGCCTTCGCCTGCCAAGCGTGCCCCGTTGAGCAGAATCACGCGGTCCGCGGATCGCAATGAGGGTAGCCGTCGCGGCAAGAGGACGACGAGGGTGCCCTGACGCACCAGTTTTTTGAAAGCATTCAGGCAGGGGTCTTCTGCCATGTGCTCGGCCGGTGGCGGTGGTTCCAGAGCCAAGAGAATGGGGGGCCTATGCAACAGGGCGCGTGCAACCGCAATGCCGTAAGTGGTTTCTACACCCAGCATCGAGTCATTCGCGCTGACAATCGTGTTGAGTCCCTCAGGCAAACGTTGAATCCGTTCATAAACGTTGACTTCGCGGAGTGCATCGAAGACATCACTGCTGCTGATGCCGCTGTCGTTGCCCGATAAATTCTCGAGAATCGTCCCGTCCCAAATGGGGCCATCGGGTTCGATCCACATCACATTTCGGGATAATGCCTGCGGGTGAATGTCCCGAAGAGGGATGCCGTCGATTGAAACCCGACCCTCGCCTGGTAATCCAAATCCCATCAGCAACTCAGTCAACGCACGCGTTGATACTTGTTCCGTACCCAGCAATGCAATCAGTTGTTCGGGATAGAGTTCAAGACTGAGATGGCTGAGGATCAGTTCACCGTTGGAATCGCTCAGGGTGACATCGCGTATTTCGACATTGTCGCGCAGACCGGCCAAGCCGACTCGCTGTTCGCTGGGGGCAACCTCATCACTTCGCTTCAGGTAACGATAGATAGCGTCACTGGATTCTCCACTCTGGATTAATTGGCTGGCCAGCTTTTGCAGTTGGCCCGCGGCCGAAGCGGCTCCCGCCAGTGCCAAGCCAAGCACCAGTGCAGCAGGTACATTGAGACCGCTGTTGCTGCCGAGGAGATTCACGCCCAGACCAAGAATCATCACGGCAATCGCAGTTGATACTGCTAGAAATACCAGCGGCCAGATACGCGCTTGGCGGCTGTGCAGCACGTCGAGTTTGCGAAACATTGAATCGAGTTCCTGCTGATATGCCTGATCTGCGATTCCTTGTGATTGGAGACGAGCTAGCAAAGGAGCCTGTCCTACCAATGATGCCATCCGTTGTCGGGAACGCGGCACTTCCCAGTGGCTGAGTTCAGCATCTTTCTGTCGGTGCAGTTTGTGAAAGAAGCGACGGACAAGCACGCCGCTGATGACTGCCAGCACTGCCAGCCAGACATTCACCAGTAATGCCAGAAAGACGCAGCCACCAAGAGTCAGCAGGCTACGAGGAACAGATTGGTACCACTGCGAAAGCCCAGTTTGAATGCTGGGAAGCTGGTTGCCGATAATGTCACCGGCTCGAACATGTTGGGCAGCAGCGCCCTCAACTTCAGCCCGTCGCAAACTCTGTTTGAGGATCCGCCCATGCAGTGATTTGACGATTTGATTCGCACGGGCGTCAGCGCTCCGACGGTTCAGCCAAACACAACCGGCGAAGATCGTTGCGCTTAGTAGCGTGAAACCGACCAGTTGGGTCAGTTGCATGAGTGGTTTCTGAGCAATGAATTCTTCACTCAAAGGAATCGCCAGGTGTGTTCCAAGCGTTACCGTCTGTTCCTGAAGGCCTTCGGAATCCAGCAGCATGGCGATCACGCCAACCAGAATCACCAAGCTCGGGACGAACAAACCTGCCAGGCTGGACCACAGATAGGAAAGCTGGAAACCGCGAGCTTCAGGCTCGTGGCGCAGTCTCGTCAGAGTGTTGAATCGACTCAATCTTGTCAGCTCCTGTGAGAGATCGGCTCGGAGCAGACAAAAATGTGACTAGCGTACAGGAAGAGGCCGTGCCGCCGGTTCGTTCCTGTTCGTGGTCTCAGTCCTGCAGATCAAGCCAAGTCTCGGTCGTCAAATAATAGCATCGCCAGCATCCACACTGCGATGGTGAAACACACAAGGTAATTGAAGGCACCCGCCAAGTAGAGAACTGGAATCTGATTTCCTGCGTCTACCGCCGATTGGACATTGAAAATGTTCAAGTTGGGCACCACCACCGCTATCAGCTTGCCTACAAACCCCACCAGTTCATTATTCCCCTCCGTCGATGCCACCAGCGGGGAGGTCAGGTTTCCAATCACGTAAATCACAAAACAGGTGATGAAGTTGGCGAGCAACGGAAGCCGTGTCGCCAAGGCCACGGCAACTGCGCCGATTGCCATGGTTTCCATGAAGTACAAACCCAGGACCGGAACAGTTGTCATGACTTCCTCGTGGCTCTCTTGCCACGTTGTGTCACCACGACTGGTCTCTCGAGCATCGTAGATCGGCTTGTAACTGATTACGACCAGCAGCACCGAAGCGATGATCAGAAACAGGACCAATACCGAGAGCATGATGCCGGCATACTTCCCAAGAATGAATGAACGACGACTCACTGGTTTGCTGAGGACCGTCAGGGCCGTTCGACCCTCAATCTCATCGCTGACGCTCGTGCCGGCACTCCATACAGCCTGTAGCATGCAGAGAATCATGATCAAAGTGACGCCACTGTCTTTCAACAAACGGATGTCATCGCCCAGTGTGTTGAACGGGTAAATTGCAAACAGTAACACGCCGACCAGACCGATCGTTAGCAGCAGCAGGTACAACGGTTGTGCCATCTCGTTCTTGGCGGTCGAGAGTGCCAACGCCCATACGCGGGGCGCGGCTTGCCTGAACACCATGATCGATGTGGTCGTGAGGAAAAAAAGAATGGCAAGCAGCACAATGGACGATGCTTGGGGCACAAGTGGCACATACTTGAAAGTGAATGCAACTGTAGCCGTATCCAGTTCGCGATTTTGAATGTGCAGCAGTGTCGGATCGCCAGGAACCGGCGGGCTCTCACGTTCCTCCGAGCGGAATTCAATTTTCTCGTCAGCGTTGACGCGAGTCGGGGATTGTAAAAAGTTCGCAGCATCTGCAGCATCCGCAATGAAGATCGTTCGATCGCTCTCGATCGTCAATTCAGCGGCGGATCGCAGGTTGTAGTCAATGTTGGCTGGTACGAATGGCGCCAGGTCGACTTCGGTATCGGCGCTGTTCCCAGGAATCTGGACGACGGACCGAACAGTACCGTCACCCACCAGATTCACTTGAGGAATGGCCTCTATGAAGGACATCGGATCATTCAGCATGGGGGTCGCGACCGCCGCGATCAGTACAAAGACGCCGGCAATGGATAGCAGGTAGGGAACGATTCCCTCAGAAAGCATTTGCAGCCATTCCGCTCTTGTTCGCTGCCAAACGCCGTATACGACACCGAAACCCAATACGACACCGATGCAGAAAAGAGGCAAGAACAAAGCCTGACCGTATTCCGTGGAGCGTGGAATGTAGATCGCGCACAAACCGATCGAAATCAAACCACCAATAATCAGTGAGGCTGTGATGCCCCGTTTTGGCGAATCAGCCAGGTTGCCGATGCCCGGAACGAACGAAAGTAGTGCTAAAGAACCAAAAACAACCGCTGACACCAGAGCCCCAATGCCCAGCCCCACGCCCATCAACCATAGAGGCGTGAGCCAGGTGGGAAGCCATTTCAATGCCTGACCGAGCAAGAGTCCCTGGTCCATCAGTCCAACAAAGGACAGCATTTCGGTGGATCCAACC
>JAPOKD010001020.1 GCA_029977825.1 Planctomycetota bacterium
ATGACGCCGCCAATTGGGGGCGTTTGATCAATCGCAAGTACGGGGAACCGATGGCAACCAAGGAACCGCTGGCGATGAAGTCGCTACGCGACCTCATTTAGTGAACGCTTCATTTGGTGAACGACTGTTCGGCTGATTGCCCTAAAACTACTCGGTCTTTACTCGCAGCATTTTCAAAGTGCGATCAGCGGCATTGATCTCGAATTTGAAGTGATCCAGAAAACTCATCCCCAACAATGGTTCGGCGGCATCAGCAGCGACATCAAGGACGGCTGCATCGACGTTCTCGACCTCGAATTCCCCTATCCGGACGCGCGGCAAGATCACGCCCCGGGCACCGATTCTGTCACCATTGGCAACCACAAGTTCCATCTTCGGTGCATTGGCAGGAATCGCGATTCCCAATTCTGCCGCGATTCGGGCTGGCAGACAAATCAGGGAAGCCCCGCTATCGACCACCATCCGCGTTGTTTTATTCCCAACCACCACATTCACGTACATTGAGCGATTCTCTACCTGCAACGGAATATTCTCACTGAACACTTCCTGTTCAACGCGTTCCACACGTTTGTCCAAAGCTGCCAGTATCTGGTCCGCCGTCAGCGTGGCCGGGGTTTCAAAATTTGCATGCATCACACGCAAAGCAATCACTACTTGATCGTCCACTAAAGCCTCTTGCACTGCCGATTCAAGCAATGTGAATTGCTTGCGTATTGCGAGGATTTTCTCAGCGTACTTGGATTCCGCCTCACTCAGCACTGCACGTTTCGCAGTCATCTGTTCCTTGGTTTTTTCGCGTTCTGCGACCACCTGCTCCATCTGATTATTGTTGACGTTCAATAATCCCACGATGCGATTATTGGCGGTCGTGTCGCCGGCTACACGAGCCAACTGAAGACTTAACTCAGCGCGTTGTTGTTTCAACTGCTGCAATTGCTGGCGAAGCACTTTGAGTCGCAAGCCGCTTGCGTCCCAGTCTTTCTGCATCAGCCGTAATTCGCGTTTTTCCCGTGATAGAGCCGATATCCCGCGGGTGACTACGGTGGTACCAGTCGCCTGAATCTGTTTGCCACCACGTCGCAAGGAATGCTCTTCAAGAATTTTCTCTGCCTTCGCAACCACTTCAGGGCTGTATTTTTCAGTTTTTGGTTCAGCCGCAACTATCACGCCAGCAAAGCACGATAAGATAATGAAAGTCGCGATTGAGAATGAGTTTGCAGTAACGACTGAAACCACCAATGAGTGGTGATTCATCGCTCGAAAAAATCTGCCGCTACTTGGCAAACAACACAGTGTTCTGCCTTTGGTTGCCGATCTTTTTGTCTTTGGAAGAGCAGCGATCGCAAATTCGTTCATCTGAAAACATTTCGTGGTCGTTAAAAACTGTCATTCAAGGGTCACTACATGTTTACCCCACAACGGTGTTCCGTCATCCCCAGTTTAACAGGATACGAATGTGTTGCATCGAAGGTTTGTGTGTTGCTGCTAGGCTGCGTTACCAGCCTGATGGGTGTCTCCGGGGCGGCGAAGGCAAATGACGGGTTGGCGCAAGACGAC
>JAPOKD010000067.1 GCA_029977825.1 Planctomycetota bacterium
AGTCAGTACATCAGCGACATTGAGGTCCTCAAGGCGATACGCTAACGCCTCGGGTTTGAAACGCTTACCGTTGCATTCCTCACAAGGTCGATAGCTCTTGTAACGCGATGCAAAAATACGGACATGCATTTTGTACTTTTTGCGTTCGAGCCACGCAAAGAATCCGTCCAATCCTCCAAATTCGCGTTCCGGGACCCCGTGTCGGATTAACTTGAGGTGCTTTTTCTTGAGCTTTTTAAATGGGATATCTGTTGGTATTTCATACTCATCTGCTAGCTCTAGTAATTCATTCAATTCGTGCTGGTAGGCAGGACTGTTCCAAGGTGCGATCGCTCCCTCTGCGAGGGAGAGTGACTTGTCAGGCACCACCAATTCCATATCAAAATCGACGATGTCCCCAAACCCTTCGCAGGTCGGGCACGCTCCCAGAGGGTTATTGAAATTGAATAGCCTTGGCACCGGTTCTGGATAATCAATGTCACATCCGTCGCAGCGGCGGGACTCGCTGACGACACGTTTGATCCAGTCTTTGCCATCTATCTCAATGGATTTGCCCGGCATGTTGGAATGATTTGAAGTCAGTAGGACTGCACGTCCATTACCCTCATTCATGGCTGTTTCGAGTGACTCTGTTAAACGCGAAATCTCTGCGTCGCTTGTGACACGGTCAACGATAACGATGAATTCACTTCCTTTGCGGCCAACCTTTTTCGCAAGGCCAGAACGATCACTGTCGGATAAATGAAACGTTTGGCCACCTGCAACAAGTCTCAGATAACCTTCCTGTTGCAGGCCAAGCAGAATTTCACTGGCATCTTTGCGGCTGGGCATCCAGACCGGAAAGCCAATCATGGTGCGACTGCCATTGGGAAGTTGTTGCAGTGTTTCGGCGAGGGTTGCAGGATCGTCTCGACGGACCGGTTGACCGCATCCGCAACAGAATAGGCTTGCGGCTTTTGCAAATAGCAGACGCAGGTGGTCTGCAATCTCCGTTGCGGTGCCAACCGTGCTGCGACTTGTTCGGGGGCCTCCGGTTCGCGTGACCGCAATCGCCGGTGGGATCCCCGTGATGGAATCGCAATCAGGTTTATCCAATCGCTGAAGAAATTGCCGGGTGTAAGCAGAAAAACTCTCGATGTAGCACCGCTGCCCCTCGGCGTACAGCGTGTCAAGTGCCAAAGAAGTCTTGCCGCTCCCTGACAGACCACAAATGGCGATCAGCTTTCCACGTGGGATATCTATGTCCACGTCCCGCAGGTTGTGTACGCGGCATCCTCGAATCGAAATGAAGTCTTTGCTCAACGAATTGGCCGGGGCTGTTGTTGACGAGAATCGATCAAAGGTACCTGTATCATCATAAAAGTTGCAATCGGAGGTCTATTGCACAGTTTTTTAGCACAAGGTCAATTCCTGTGTTGGCTCCTGCGAACGTTGGCTCGTGCGAAACCAGGCGGCTTTTGGACAAATGCTGTTTCGAAATCAAGACTCGTTGCCTCCGGGGCAAACAAAGGCGAACATAGAGGTGCTTCGGCATGCAATGTGAACTGCCGGGTTATTTTACGCTCCCGAACTACGTCGGAAGGGTTGATGGTGTCATCAAATGCGCAACGGGCAAAGGCTCTAAGGGATGAGATTCGACGTTTGGATCGCCTGTATTATGTCGAGGCAACTCCCGCAGTATCTGATCTTGAATATGATCGGCTTCTCAATGAGTTGCGCGATCTTGAACAGCGATATCCGGGTCTTCAAACTTCAGATTCGCCAACACAACGCATTGGCGATGCTCCTGTTGAGCATCTGGTTCAAGTGCCACATCGTGTCCCAATGCTTTCGATCGACAACACCTACAGTCGTGAAGACCTTAAAGCCTACTTTGATCGGACGGAAAAGTTGCTTGATGGCGAAACCGTTGAGTGGGTGATGGAGTTCAAAATCGATGGTGTTGCTGCGTCCGTGCGTTATGAGCACGGAAGTATGGTGCTTGCGGTGACGCGCGGAAACGGAGAGGTGGGGGATGATATTACCCACAATATCCGAACGGTTCGTGATCTGCCTCTGCAAACGGTTGGTGAGCATGAACCGGCGGTGCTTGAGGTGCGAGGCGAGGGGTACATGACCAATGCTGATCTTGCCGATCTGAATCTGCGGCAGATTCAAGCAGGTGCTGAGCCTTTCAAAAACACAAGGAATGTAACAGCGGGCACCATTCGTCTGCTCGATCCATCCATCGCTGCTGAACGCAGTCTGCGTTTCTTTTGTCATGGTGTTGGTGAAATTGATGGTCTGAAGGCGACCAACCACATGGAGTTTCTGGCGGAAGTTGGTGCGATGGGTATTCCACCCACGCCTTCTGTGCAATTGTTGCCGAGTGCTGATGCCGTGATGAAGGCGGTTGCATTGCTGGAGGAAGGGATGCCAGATCTTCCCTTTGAGGTTGATGGGATCGTTTTCAAAGTCAATGACTTCAAGCAGCGTGAACGTCTTGGGATGACGAGTAAGAGTCCGCGATGGTTGATCGCGTACAAGTTTGAGAAATATGAAGCCGTAACGCGGCTTGAGACAATCACCGTCCAGGTTGGAAAGACAGGGACCATTACCCCAGTGGCGAACCTTGTGCCGGTGGAGATTGCGGATACCACGGTGTCGAGAGCTTCATTGCACAACGCTGATGAAATTGAACGGCTTGATGTTCGTGAAGGTGATGTGGTGGTCGTTGAAAAAGCGGGGAAGATTATCCCGAAGGTAGTGCGAGTAGAAAAGCATGAACGCCGCAGCGACTTGCCTCGCTGGAAGTTCCCTTCTGAGTGTCCTGAGTGTCAGACTCTTTTGGAACGTGACTCGGGTGGAGTCTATATCCGTTGTCCGAATCCTGCCTGTCCCGCTCAGCTGAAACAACGCTTGATCTACTTCGGCAGTCGACCTGGCATGGACATTGATGGCTTGGGTGATGAGTTGGTTGATGTCTTACTGGTGGAAAGACTCGTCACCAGCTATGCCGATCTTTATCGGCTAACCGTTGAGAAAATCGCCAATGTCAACTGGTTGCGAAAGCGTAAAGGAAAAGATGGGGCACTGATTGATGTTCAGGTTGGTGAGGCCAACGCAGTCAAACTGATCGAAGGAATTGATCAAAGTAGGAGCCGCGGATTGGCACGCGTGCTGGCATCAATCTCAATTCGGCATGTTGGACCGCGTGTTTCGAAGCTGATTACACGAGAGTACCCCAGTATCGAGGCACTCATGAATGCGAGTGTTGAGGACCTTGCAGCAATCCATGAAATCGGAGATGCCATCGCTGAAAGTGTTCATCACTTCTGCCATAGTGAGCATGGGAAACGGACCTTCGACGAATTCCAAGCTGTCGGAGTGAAACTCACGGAGGCAGAAGGGGCGGTTCTTGACGGTTTGCCACTGTCAGGTAAGTCAGTTGTTGTGACAGGGACGCTCAAACAATTCAATCGGGATGGCATCAAGAGCCTGATTGAAAAACTTGGAGGTCGGGCCGCTTCAAGCGTGAGTAAAAAAACAGATTTCGTAATTGCTGGCGAAAAAGCTGGTAGCAAGCTTGCAAAGGCGAAGGATCTCAATGTTGAGATCATGACGGAGAATGAGTTCCACCAGAAGTACGCGGTTGCCGAGGACCGTTAGCCAGAGTGGCGTGCGAGCGAATGGCTGGATGCACGATTGGAATTCATCCAACCTGTTGGTCAAAAGCATTGACGTGTGAAATCAGGTCGTAACTTGAACTCGATTGACCATCTGCATTCCTCCGGCAATGTTACGAATCGTTTCCTGTGCCAATTGTTTGTGGTAGTAACTGCCCACACGACCTGTCAGTTCCAGTTGGTTGGCGCTTCGGTCGACACGAAGAAATCGCAACTCCCGCACGGAACTCGTCGAAAGAACCTTTCTCGCCGCGCTGGCGATGTCGTTTCGGCTATCAGGTTTCATGATTGCTTCTCTTGGTACTGAATGCAGTTGCTCTGAAGTGGTCGGTCTTCGACTGCAGCGTTTTTATGCGGTCGGTTACTGCATTGCAGAACTCTTCCACATCCATCATCAATGGCTTTGCCAAATTGGAAATAAAGGAAGGGTTCGGTGGGTTAGGGCTGGCGATTGGCACGATGCATCCGGTTACGCGTCTCCTGGTTTGGAGCTGGCAGCAAGCCTTGCCCGCCAAATCAGATTGACAGGGGTGCAGAAGTTCAGACGTAAAGATAACGGATTTGTGGATTACAACGAATATCGTACAGCTTTTGTGCGAAGCTTCATGAATCCAAAGTGGGGGGCTCGCGATCGTTTGACTGTTGCTACCAGCAACCTATATGCCCTCTAAGAGGGGGAACTCTGTTCGCCCGAGCGATCGTTGTGTTTGCGATGCTCGAAAACTTAAGATTCAACCTGCCGGATTAAGGGAGCGTATCGCATCATGTGGTTTGACGTGGCCATCACGCTCAGCTGCGCCGGTTGCGGACTTGTCTGCGGTTGGATCATGTGTGCAGTGACAGGTTTTGACACTGATCACTACCATGAGGCCATTGAAAAGCGTGCAAACAATGGTCAGGGGGATGAAATTTCCGCTGAGCAACTTAGTCAGGTTGCAAGCAGGTTGCGTGAATTCGCGACTACCATGGTGGAGAACGTTGACGCGCACCAGACTCGCGTGCAGGCGGTAAGTGAGGAACTACAGGAGGCAGGTGATCCATCTTCTGAGGTTGTGTTTGCCGCTGTTACACAACTGATTCAATCGAATGAGTCGATGCAAAATCAGCTGCAGAGTGCAAAAGATCGCATTCAGCAACAGACGATGCAAATCGAGTCGGCAGAACGAAGGGCTGAGACTGATGCACTCACGCAGGTTCCAAATCGACGCGCGTTCGACGCGTATTTAAAACGACGTCATGCGGAGGGGCCCGGGGCTGCTGGAACGCTGGCCCTGCTGGATGTTGATTTATTCAAGCAGTTTAACGATGTGTACGGGCACCGGGCTGGCGATGAAGTGCTTCGCGTGGTTGCGAACGTACTGCACTCACACTTGCAGCCCTATGGACTGGTGGCGAGATTTGGCGGGGAAGAATTTGCAATCATTCTGGATGAGTGTCCCATCAGCGAATCAGCGCTGAAAATAGAGCAAGCTCGTGTTGCGATCGGACAACTCGTGATTGAATTTGAAGGGCAGCCCCTGAGGGTTGCGGCCTCTGCCGGTGTTGCAACGTTGATGGAGGATGAGACGGTGGAAAGTTGGCTGCAGCGAACGGATGATGCGTTGTACCATTCCAAAGAGCAGGGCCGGAATTGCGGCCATCGAATGCAAGGCAAGAAGCCCGCGTTAATTGAGTTGAGTCCGGAAGAAGTTTCTGTGCCGAACACCGAGATGTTATCTCTTGGGGATTCAGAGTCGGATGAAACTGGGGCAGAAACTTCAGTCCTCAGAACAATCGAAGGGAACGGGGTTTTTGCTTCCTTGGCAAATCGATCATCCCTTGAAAAATCGTTCAACGACATTCGTAGTCGAACTCAGGAGTCTGTTTCAGTTCACTTGATGGTGGTGATGTGTGCACCAGGGTTAGGCAATTCCTCGATCCGTTCAATTTTGCAAGTGGTTCGAATGCCCTTACGGTCAGTGGACAGAATCGGAGCGATTGATGATTCTACCCTGCTAGTGTGCATGCCGAGTGCGGATGCCGAGTTGGCACGCCAGCGTGGCGGGCAAATCTGTCACTCGATCATGTCGCTTGGTATCAAGACTCTGGATGACAAAGTTGATCCGGTGCGTGTTGGGCTCGCAGAAGCCGCGCCGGGGGAAGATTTTAATCGGATCGTTTCACGAGCTCTGCAAGAGGCTGTGAGTCAGGGCGATGGTACAGAATTGACTGAAAACCCCGCCTGATGACGTTCTGTCTGCAGTCGCTTGTTTGCCTGATTCAACTGAAGAATTGGCCTGCTTTACCGTGAAACTTGCAGTCGCGAAAAAACTTGATTTCGGTTGTAAATCAATCTTGACCTTCGCAAATATAAAGTCCTATCCTCCCCGACATGTTGAGTGATTGGTAACGACCATTCGACATTTGGTTTTCGGGTTCAAGACGGTCCTGCATTGGCAAACGATTCGTTGATTGCTGCGGACAGGCTGTTCTTTGTTCACACGGATGTGAGCATGTGACAGTTGTATTGAAGTCGGAAAGCGTTCGATGAGTGATGGCAAGGATGCCGGATTCTATATCGAACTCCAATCCACCGGCTCCCGGGATTTTAAGCGCGTCGTCCTCCGCCCCCCTAGGACAACGTACTTTCCGGGAGCTTTTTTTATGCGCACGCATCCTGCCTTGATAAGACTGTAATTTTTCAATGCGCTGGTGTGTCCCGTAATGGGAGTGGGCATTGCATCGCAAACAACTCCCGTTGATCGCACGCCGCACATTGCCGTTGTGTTGCATCCGGACCGGCTGATGAGATCTTGATCTGCAATCAAAGTTCGAGAAAGTGGTTGGGGGCGAATCGTGCGGAATGCGAATGCTTCAGGACTCTTCGCGAGGGCCTGTTTGTTCATCCTCTTCAGTTGCTGTCGTCTCCAGTTCGATTTTTTCCTCGGCGATCTCAGCGACAGACGGTTGCTGGATGAATCGGTATCCGGCATCTCGGATGGTCAGTAGATGGACGGGGGTTGTCGTGTCAGGCTCGATAATTTTTCGTAATCGTGCAATGAATTGATCGACGGCTCTGGTTTGGATATTGCCGGGTAGATCCCAGACCTCCGTGAGCAATTCGTTTCGGCTGATAACGCGATCCTGGTGTTCCGCAAAGTATTTAAGTAATTTCAACTCCTTGGGAGTCATTCTCACGGGTTGGTCAGAGACCGTGGCTTCATGCGTTTCGAAATTGACACTGATGTTTCCGAAATCAAGCTCGACAATAGTGCGAGTTGTCTTGGCCGCTTTTGTGGGCGTTGTCTTGGTCCGACCAATTTGTAGCAGATTCTTGATGCGACTCAGGAGTTCGTCCAGTTCGAACGGTTTGCTCATGTATTGATTTGCGCCGACATCAAAACCGCGCGTTCGATCCTCAGCAAGAGTTCTAGCCGATAGCATCAGCACTGGGGTTGTTACGCCTGCATCGCGTATCGTTTCACAGACCGTGTAACCACTCAGTCCCGGAAGCATGAGGTCCAGAACAATGAGGTCGATCGAGTCTCCGTTGTTGTTCACCATGCGTAGTGCAGTGGCACCATCTTCGACCAGTGTGACTCGGTAATTTTCAGCTTCGAGGTTGTACTTGATGCCGACCCCGAGGTGTTTCTCATCTTCAACGACGAGGATGTGTGGACGCATGACAGCCTCATTTTCAAATTAATTCGCGTGACTCGTCTTTGGATCGTTGGATGCCTTTACGCATACGACACCCCCGAGCGTCACTTCAAACTCCGTTCCAGTACCCTGTTCTCGGTCCTGCAGTCGAATTGAACCTCCCAGACTCTTGACGACGTTACGGACCAGGTACAACCCCAGACCAGTTCCGGGGGTGCTCCGTTCCAGTTCGTTACCGAGGCGGATGAAGCGTCCAAAAATCTTGCGTCTTTGATTGGCTGGGATACCGGGACCGTTGTCAATGATGGATACAACAACATTTTGATCATCGGTGAGTTGGGCCTTGATTTTTACCTCCGGATTGGCGCCGGAGTATTTGACGGCGTTGTCAATGAGGTTACGGAATAGGATTTCCAGTTGTATTAACCGGCTTTTTATCTGTATCTTGCCACACTCGATTTTGATGATTTCTTCAGGCAGCCGATAGCGGACACAGATCGCGGATCCACATTGCCGTAAAAGTTCATCCAGATCAACGAGCTCCGCGTCCGCAATATCACTGCCCCGATCGATTCTCGCAGCATCCAGGAGGTGGTTGATCAGCAGGTCAAGCCGTTCGACGTCTTCCAGCATGAACTGGTGAAAATCCTCTTGCTGCTGAGCGTCAACACTGTGACGGGTCATGGTTTGTAAGTAGAGTTTCAGTGATGCGATTGGGCTTTTCAGTTCATGGGTGACCGCGTCAATGAAGTTGGATTGACGCTGATTCAATTTGAATGCCTTGACCGTTAACGTCAGATAGGCAATCACACCAGCAAGAACACCAATGAGCAGGACGGTTCCCGTTGACAGAATTATCCAAAAAGCAACGGAGGATTCGAGGTTACCGGTTGCTCCCAGCACGTTCCCCAGAATCCAGACACCGGCCAAAACAACAACCAGCACGATCATGACAACGCCGAGCGTGATCGGGGCTTTCAGGCTGCGGCGTTCAAGCATGTTAAGAAATTCAGGGGTTTAGACGAGAAATGTAAGGCACGTTTGGACCTAGCTGAGTTACCCCGGGCCATGTGCAAAGAAATGCAGGCGGAAGAAAGTCTTTGGAAGTAGAAGAATTAGCTCATGACTTGGGTAACATAATGTAACGGACCCTCGTCTCTCGGGGATCAGAATCACGTGGTTTGGCTATTTTGTGCAACTCAGGCCATTTGTGACACTTGGGGCGTGACGAGGGCTCGTCAAAGCGTAATAATGCCCCATACTAACGCTTTGCTCGTGTGGCTGTATGGAGGGTGATGGTGAGCGCCGAAACGCGGACGCAACGCTTCTCGGAAAGAACGATTCGTCAAGTCAACCTTGATTGCAAACGTGCGATGATCCGCGGCAGATTTTGCCCTGATCGAAGTGAAGTTGCACAGCTTCGTTGTGTCGCTGATCAACCGGAAAACGATCAGGCCTTCGGGAGCCAACTTTGGTATTTCGAGGGTTGGGGAGTCGACATGTCCGATCAACGACACACAGTGTTCGGGGTGGTGGAGTACTCGCTGCAATACGGTTTGCACGAATTGCTTGAAGATGCCGTGTTTGAGTCGGAAGACCAGCGGGCACGCTATCGACAGATGTATGACGATGAGAAGCAGAAGTCAGCTTGGCAACACCCGTCCCACCGCTGGCTTGCTTTGGGTGTCGTCTTGATGGCCGTTATCAGCTTGACCTATTTGATGATCGCGACGCTTAAGTGAATCCAAAACCTTCTACTGATGCCCCGATTGTTCACGTTGAAAACGTCGCTAAATGTTACAGCAAATGGTCTCTCCGCGGCAGTCGCCGGGTTCACGCGTTGAAGGGCATCTCTCTCTCTGCGTCTCGTGGTGAGGTGTTTGGTTTGCTCGGCCCAAACGGGGCGGGAAAAACAACCCTTGTGAAAGTGTTGTTAGGCGTCGTTCGGCCAACCTCCGGTAAAGCTTCTGTCTTTGAAAGACCGGCAGGTTCTAAATTTGCACGGAGCAAGATCGGTTATTTGCCAGAGACGTTGCGTGTCGACCGGCATCACACGGCCCGCTCGGCTCTGAGTTTTTATGGTCGTTTGGGCAACATGACGAAGAAGCAGATCGACAAGCGAAGCGACGAACTGCTGGACCTGGTTGGTTTGCAGGGGCGGGATAAGGAGCCTCTGAAACGATTCAGTAAAGGCATGAATCAGCGTCTTGGATTAGCCCAGGCGTTGATTCACGACCCGGATTTATTGGTGCTGGATGAGCCCACCGATGGTTTGGATCCTGTTGGACGCAGCGAAGTCAGGAAGGTGATTGAGCGTTTGAGTGCGGCAGGCAAGACGATTTTTCTCAACAGTCATATCCTGCAGGAAGTTGAAGTTGTATGCACGCGCGTCGCGGTTCTTGCAAACGGGGAAATACGGGGTTCGGGTACGATCGCCGATTTGGCTGGCAAGCAGGATTCCGATGTTGTTTTGCTGGATGTCTGTTTTGAGAACGAAGTTGCTGCAAAACAATTTGTCGAGGTCGCATCGGATAGCCATCCTGATTTATGTTTGAGCCTTGACCCCAACGGTTCGCCTCGAGGAACGCATCGAATTTCGGGGAAAGTGAATCAACAGCATTCTGTCGATCAGATTGTTGATCTTGTGCGGGCCGGCGGTGTCTCAATAACGAGACTCGACGTCAAGCGGCCAAGCTTGGAAGACACCTTTATGAAACTCGTCGGAAAAGCGACGCAACAGGATTCTGGCCCATGAAACCGTATTTGGCGATTATTCGTGATTCTTTTCATGCTGCCTTGTCCTCACGCGTTTTGTGGATCGCGTTCCTCGCGATTTGGCTTGTGCTCGCGGCCTTGGCGCCGTTTGGGTATCAGGAAGATCTGACTGCTGATTTCCGGGGCGCTCGCGATCTTGCATACCGTAGTCGATTGAGGGGATTACTGGCTCAGGGTCTCAACGATCCTGAACTGGCAGGCACCGCCGTTGGAAGACTGGCTGCGGCGATGCCCGAGAATATTGTCGAAGAGCTCAATGAGATCAGCGAGGGAGGTAATGCGACGCTCAGAGCGTCGGAATACGCAGACGCCTTGAACAAGTGCCTCGATGATGAAAGTTGGTACGACAGGGACGCGTGGGCGTCTACTTTGCGGCTAACCGAGCTGCGCGAACTTGATGAATTGCCCGATGCAGAACTCGATGAATCGATGCGGCGACGCCGGGCACGTCTGAGGATTGAAGCAGCCATGCCGGGTGTCTTTGCCACACGCTCAGCCAAGTCCATCAGTCTGACCTATGCCGGATTCGACTTTCCAGCGGAACTGGCTGTCGACAAAACGCGATTTGTCGGGATCATCAATCAGTATGTCGTGCCGCTTATCATTGACTGGTTGCTCGGTTTCATACTGATCTTTCTCGGAATACTCGTTACCGCAGCCATGATTCCCGACATGTTGCAACCGGGGTCCTTGCACTTGCTGCTCAGTAAGCCGGTCTCACGATCGATGCTCTTGATCAGCAAGTTCATTGGCGGTTGCGCCTTTGTTTTCCTATGTGTTATTCAGCTTGTCGTCGGACTCTATCTTGTGGCGGGGCTGCGTTTGGACATCTGGAATGCGAGATTGTTGTGGTGCATTCCTGTTTCAGTCTTTCTCTTCTCGGTTTTTTACAGCGTTTCTGTGCTCGCGGGATTGCGATGGCGATCGCCCATTTTGGCCATCGGTGTCACAACCATGTTTGGCGGAATCTGCTTTGTTGTGGGTATCATCGGTGGTGTGTTCGACGGTTTTGTGACAGGACCGGCAAGAATACAGTCAATGGTGGTTGTGGGAGACGTCACTTTCGCCAGCACTCAGGGCAGCGGTCTGATCAGGTTTGATAAAAATGCAAATGAGTGGGTCGAGATCTTTGGGAGCGATGCAATCGGCATGGACCGCACACTGCCTCCTGTTGTCGTCGATCAGGACACGATCATCA
Organism: Planctomycetota bacterium; assembly: GCA_029977825.1. GTDB lineage: Bacteria > Planctomycetota > Planctomycetia > Pirellulales > Pirellulaceae > Rubripirellula. Next base: position 11,278 of record JAPOKD010000067.1, read on the forward strand.
CGGCGAGAACCAAGGGGGGGAGGATGAATCCATTCGGTTCTGGTTCTTCCGACTTGTTGGTGTTAAGTGCTGGTAATAATTGGGAACCAGAGCCGAGCCTGGGTTTGCCGCCAGCCACCGTGCGGCTATACGAAGCATCCGGCTCATTGCTCGCGCTGAGTGGTAGTAACCTGAATCAGACGGAGGTTGCTGGCGTACTTGCAGCCGCCGGAGAGCAGTCTGACAAAGAGGGTTCGGGAGAGAAGGCCCCAGACACAACCGAACAAGCAGGTGGATTGCTTGGTCGGTTGAGCAGCTTGCTGGGCGTGGCACCAACCGGCTTTTCATCGGTACTTCCGAGTGGGATGGCGCTTGAGCCGCCGAGAGTTGTCATGGTTAGCGGCGGTGGAAGCCAGATCCACGCCCTGAGCAGGGCCCGTTTACTTCGTTTTGTGCGATCTGAGGCTGGTCAGAGCTGGGCACTGGCTGCTGAGCATGAGCTGGAGGGTGATCCATCGATCAGGGGGGTAATTGCGGTTTCGGAAGGCGTTGTGCTGGTTTCGCGTGGTGAGCGACCCATTGAGCTGTTTGACAGCGAAACACTCGAGCCGCTTTCAAAGGTGGATTTATCAGATCGCTTGTCGCCAACCTCCGCCATCGGACTCGGGAAAAGCAGATTCATGCTGCTTACAAGTGATGGCAGATGCAGGCTTGTCACCCCCGGGAATGATGGTCAGAACGCATTCGTGTTAAGCGACACTGTGGGCCCCGGCACGGTCGAAGCGATCACCTATCATGCCGAGCAGAATCTTGTTTATGTCGCCCATGATACCGATCAGGTGGAACTGTTGAATGCTGATGATTTGACAAAACAGGGTGAGATAAACCCGGCACTTGGCGTCTGGCGGCGCGTCGACAAGTATCTCATCGGTCCATTACGGTTTGTGATCCCGCAGACTGGGGAATTGGGTGAGACGATTGGGGCGATCGTCAGTGGTAAGTCAGCAATGGCCGTTCGCGATGCATCTGGTGAAGAGCAAATTGTCCGCTATGACATTCTTCGGCCTGTCTTCAGTTGCTCGCTCTTCATTGCGGTCATGTTGATGATCAATTGTATTTATTTTGGAACGAGGGATTACTAGAACGAAGAGTTATTCCATCGGCGTTGATCGAAACGCCATGAACTTGATTCGTTTTCTGGGGATGTGGCCGCTGTGATCGCGGATGGCACGCATGATTTTCTCGTCGACACCCGCTCTCCAGTTTGCGGGAGTTGACGACAAAAACAGCTTTGGACTGCGTATCCGGTCAGACGCCCTCTCCGAGCTTCTGGCATCAATCCTTGATGCGATACAGCTTGTGACGACTGCGTAGCAGCAGTGAGTCCTGATAGGGAATCGGGCTTGCGACGGTGAAAGGCTCGGCATCCGCAATTGTATTTTTGGACACAATGCTGGGTTGAGCCTCATTGAGTGGTCCGACTACGAAAGTGGTTCCGTTCTCCTGCGTGATGTAAAGATGGTTACCTGCAATCAGCGGTGAACTGCTGTAGCCCCCGCGTGATTTGGGTAGTTTTACAGTCCATTCTGATTGACCGTTTTCCAGATTGACGCATGTGATTGTGCCCTTGGATGATTTTCCATCTGATACGACATAGGCACGCCCCTGGGTAGCAGCCGGCGTGGGCACATCACTGCCCAGATCATCCCGGAACCAAAGAATCGCATCTTTACCTTTGCCTTCGGCAAGTGCGGTGAGATCAACCGCCGTGAGTGTGTCTCCTCTGGCGTAGGGGCACAGAATGATGTTGCCGTCAGCGACAGGCGAAGAAATGGACCGCCAGTATTGCTCCTGATTTGGGTTGAATCCACCAAGCTTGCCCAGCAGTTTTCCATCGCTGGCGCGATTAAGCGTCAAGTGATCCGCGCCCATGACTGCAATTGCCTCTTCGCCATTCACTGAAACGACAATTGGTGTTGAGTAACTTTGTGCTGCTTCTTCAGGAGCATTCAGGACGCGGTTGAATTTCCAAAGTTCTTCACCGGTATTCTTGTCGAACGCAACCAGATAACTGGGGCCAGACTGCATGACTGCGACCACAATCGCTGATTCGGTAATGACCGGCGAGGATCCGAGGTCCCACCACAGAGTGTCTTCTCCAAACAGTTCTTGAAGATTTTTTGACCAATGGATTTTGCCGTTGTTGTCGACTGCCGCGAGATCACCGCTTCGGAAGTAGGCAAAAATATGGTCACCATCCACAACTGGAGAAGGGTTGCTACCACTACCTTTCCGGTGCTTGTTGCCTCGGTCACTTCCCAATGTAACCGCCCATGTCTGTTTGCCCGATTCCAGATCAAAAGCGAGCAAGTGATTTTTACCTTCGATGCCGGTCGTTACATAGACTGTTTTATTGGCGATCACGGGGGTGCTGCCGCCCAGTCCAGGCAGGTCCGTTTGCAATGCAATCCCATTTTCTTGAGACCATTTGGTCGGAAACTTGTCCCCAACGGCAACACCATTCTGGAGTTCCCCTCGCCACTGCGGCCACGAGTCCACTGCTGAGGTGGTGGTTGCCAAAAAAGGTAAAATGCAAATGACTGAGAAGGATGTTTGAAAAATTCGACGCCGCATGGTGGGGAGTTCGCTCCGGAAGTTGGGGGGCAGGATGAGTGCACAAAGCACGCGATTCATTGCCTTTGTGTGGTCGTGCAATGAATACGGCTGTCACACAATGCTAAGATAATAGCGGCTGTTGGACGCTCGGGGGGAGACGCCGTTGGCTGAATTTTTGACGTTCCTTTCGCTCACAGTTGCTATCCGCTCTTGGTGCCTCTCTAAACTACACTGGGGTGGTCAGGGGCCACGAGTTGCTGTGCAACATGGCGGTTGCGTTTTTTCAGTGGTCGAGATTCAACGCATGGAACGATTTCAAGGTAGAAGGCAGTTATGAATCGAGTCGCAGCCATTGCATTGGCCTTCAGTTTTTTGTGCCTGTTTAATGCGACGCGGGTATGTGGCCAGAGAACGCAGCCTGCGGGGGCTGGACCACAGTCGATCGTGCAAGCTGCGGATGAAATGAGTGACTTGGACCTGCGGTGGATTGAGGAGGCCCTGTCGTCGAGTAAATTTTCTGATCGTCAGCGAGCGATGTGGCTTCTTGGGGAAAATTCTGAGAAGACTGCCCGGCTCGTACAACAGGCAATGCAGAGTTCCGTCCCCGAAGTAGCTGCTCGAGCCCAATGGATTTCGAGAGCTTGGCAAAGGGGAATTCTGCTTGGTGAAGATGGCCCGAGTTCGGGTGAAGGGGGGATTGCTTCGCGACTTGGTTCATTGCTTGATCAGGGGCGTTTCGAAGCTGTGCTTTTTGCGCTGGGGATAACGGAGGACCGAGAAGCTTTCCTTCAGGTTAAAAAAGAAGTTGCAGGTCTGCTGACACTGCGATTCTCAGCGTTCGCGCAGCGGGCTGTTGAGAGTCAACAAGTC
>JAPOKD010000423.1 GCA_029977825.1 Planctomycetota bacterium
GGTGACCTCGATCTCGAAGGCTATCGCACGTTTCTTGCCGATAGCTGTTGTGATACTCAGGAGCTGGCCATCTGGCTAAAGGATGAGCTTGTCGCCGTATCGATCATCGATACTGGTGCCATGAGTTTTTCGGCTGTGTATACGCACTTCGACCCGCATGCCATGAAATACAGTCTCGGGACCTTTGCGCTTTTACGGCAGATCGAGTACGCCATCGAAACTGGGCGGAAGTATCTCTACCTCGGTATGTATGTGGCTGAGAACAGACACTTGAATTACAAGGCTCGATTTCAGCCTCAGCAACGTTTGATCGATGGTCAGTGGTGTGACATCGCTGAATCGAGCGATTGAGCAATCCGGTAGGGCATGCCGCCCGCGAGCCGACGCACGATCACGGCATGGATGGCCAGGTAGACTGCAAGCCAGATGAGTTGGCAACTGGTAGCGTGCGATGTGTAGCTTTATCAGACAACTGTGGTGTAGCATTCTGCGTCGATTTGTGGATTAACCAAGCCATGGAGCTACTGGACCGAAATTTGCATGCCTTTTTCACACAAAAGCAATTGGTGCGTAATTTTGGCTTGAAATCAGGGGGTTAGCGAAACTGGGTGGTTTTGACCATGCGTACGTTTTGCTCCGGTTTGACGATTTGATCGCTTGTGATGCTGTACTGGTGATGTAGCGGTGGGCGGTGAGGCAAACTTGTTCAGCATGGTTTGTGTTAAAGAGTGGTTCGCCTGCTAAACTGGTTCGGCAGGAGAGCTGAACAGCCACCCGTCCGCCAACGGCACGTGTTTTCAATTGCTCTAAATTGCTCCCATTGACGTTCGTATGGCCGTTCCCACTCCAAGGCTGGAAACATAGGACTTCTCATGTTGCATTCTGATCTTTATCGCAGGCACGATTCAATTGCTCGGTGTGTTGCTCTGTTTGCGTTCGTCGTTTTCGTTGGCTCGGTGAGTTCGGAATCTTTTTCTCAGGAGCTTGCTCATCCCGATGTTGGAGGTTATCTGGCAGCAGGGGAGTTTTCGTCTGCCAAGGGACACGGGCTTGGTTTGCCGGTGGACCAGCGGGATTTTGTGCTTGCTCAGGTGGCAGGTGCTCAAGGCAGTGTGGGGGAAAGCAGTGCGGCCAACGGTACGATCCGCGGCATCGAGTCGTCCCTCAGTCGTGATGACGCGATCGCAGGGGCCGGTGGTGCTGGCGGAGGCAGCTTTGCGGATTTTCAATCATTGATGGATCTGATTCAGACCACCATTGTTCCAGACACTTGGGAAGCACTTGGTGGTCCCAGCAGCATGTCACCTTATCCTCAGGGTGTTTATGTTGATCCCGCGGGAACCGTGCTGGAATGTGAGAGCTTGCCTGTGGATGACGGGCTGGCGGAATTGAAAGCGCTGCTCGGTGATGCAGTGGGCAAACAGGAGACCGAGCTCGAGTGGCGTCAGCCAGCAAATATGCGCTGTGTTTCCTTGCGTCGTTTGCTTGATGCATGGACCGCGGGACGCATTCAGGGAGCCATGCCAAGTGAGAGCATGATGCAAATGGCCGGTTTGTCCCGTATCCAATACCTGTTCATCGATGAGCATGATATTGTGCTTGCTGGTCCAGTCGGCGGCATCGAAACGCGTCGCGGTTGGCATGTCGATCGTGTTTCCGGATTAAGCACCCTGCGTTTTGATTTCTTTCTTGCCTGTCTTGCGTCTGCGACGGGTAACCAGCCGTTCGGCTGCACCATCGATCCAACGACCGAGGGTTTGCAAAACGCAGCCAAAGTCGCAGCGGCGGTTCAGTCCGACAAGTTGCCCATTGGGAAAGCCGATGCAGCAATGGTTGCAGCCTTGGGAATGCAAAGAGTTGAGGTGTTCGGTACTGCCGGGGATACACCTATGGGGTGCCTGATGGTGGAGGCCGATCGTCACATGAAGCAACTTGCTTTGGGGTTGGAGCCAATGCCTGAGGGAGCACGCAACTACTTCGATGTGGTTGAGGAAAACCTTGAGGCAGGTGTTCCCAACGACCTGCTGCTGCGGTTGTGGTTCACCTCGGCGCCCCGCCCAGTGCGGGCTGACGCGGAGCGGACCGTTTTTGAACTTGCGGGGACTCCGGTACGTCTGAGTGGACAAAATGAGCGTGCGATGGCAAGTGGTCGACGGGGAAATGTGACGCGTGATCCGCGTTCGGAGGAGTTCGTAGAAGACTTCAACCGAAACTGGCACGCCATTCGAGGTGCTTACCCGATTTATGGTGCATTGGAGTCGATTTATCGAACAGCCTCTGCTGCCGAACTGATGCATCGTTATGCAGATTCAACGCGGCAGCGGGCCCTCTTGGAATCGTTGATCAGCAGCAGTCCCTCTTCGATGTTTCAAATGAGAAATCCGCGGCAAGTGATGTCGATCGCCGTCATGAATTCCATGAGGAAAGGCCGCAGAACACATCATGTCTTGCTCGCGAGCGGGGGGGTCTCGGTGAATGCAAAGCAGACTCTGGTCTCAAAGATCGCGGATTATCCGTCTTTGTCTTCCATGAATCGCCCAGCGAATAATCCGCCGAAGTTGATCCACAAGTGGTGGTGGAATGTTGGACGCTGAAGCGCCGGATTTCATCGGACTGTCAGCAGGGTTACCTGCCATGTGAAGGCGTGGCGTGCGTGACACAGTACTTTGCTATGCTCGGAGACCAGTCGCACAGCTCCATTTCCGCTTTTCTTGCGTGCGCGTTTCTGTGCGTCTAAGTTTACAGTCGGGTGAGCCGTGAATGGATCGCCCGATGCGAGTTGTCCGCGAACTCTGGCTACAGTACCTGTCATGTTGCACTTTGTTTTTTTTCGTCGCTGTGGTCTGCTTTCTTTGAACAATGCTCTTTTGGCGGGAATCGTCTGTTTGTGTGTTCAGGGCATAGGGATGTCACAGGCTGCTGAGCCTGCACCATCGGAGTCCGGTGAGATAAGGACGTCGCTGAGTGGATTTCGTGCTGCTCCCGTTGAGGTCCCCGAAGGGTTCTCTGTCGAACTAGCTGCTGGTCCGCCTTTGGTCACTCATCCAACCATGGCTGCGTTTGATGATCGGGGAAGACTGTATGTTTGCAACAACGCGGGCGTGAATTTGAGTAATGAGGACTTGGAGGAGCAACTTCCAAATTCAATACGGCAATTGGTGGACGAAGATGGCGACGGAATTTTTGATTCCTATCGTGTCTTTGCAGACAAAATGACTTTTCCAATGGGCGGTGTCTGGCACGATGGCTCGTTGTATGTCGCTTCGCCACCGAATATCTGGCGTCTGACTGATACTGATGACGACGGTGTCGCAGATCGCAGAGAAGCCATTGTCAGCCGTTTTGGCTACAACGGAAACGCTGCCAGTATTCATGGCTGCTTTTTCGGGCCGGATGGAAGACTCTACTGGACCGACGGCTATCACGGGCATGAGTTCAAAGACCAGCAGGGAAAAGTGACGAGCCAACGTGAGGGATCCTATCTGTTCTCGTGCCGTCCTGACGGATCAGATAAACGGATTCATTGCGGTGGTGGAATGGACAATCCCGTTGAAATCGATTTCACTGATTCAGGAGATATGCTGGGAACAGTCAATATTTTATATACACGCCCGCGAGTCGATTGCCTGGTGCACTGGTTGCATGGCGGAGCGTACCCTCATCGAGAGCGTGTGCTCAATGAACTCAAAGTCAGTGGTCCGCTGTTGAAACCAGCGCATCGTTTCGGGCATGTCGCAGTCTCGGGTATGACTCGTTATCGCAGTGGGCTTCTGGAGTCGAGTTGGACTGATGACCTGTTTGTGACATTCTTCAATAGTGGCAAGGTTGTGCGTTTGAAGACGGAGACCACGGGTTCAACCTATGAGTTCACCCAGCATGAATTCCTGAGTTCAGTCAGTCGTGAATTTCATCCGACAGATGTCTTGGAAGATGCTGATGGCAGTTTATTGGTGGTCGATACAGGAGGTTGGTTTTATCGAGGTTGTCCCACATCACAGTTTGCAAAGCCTGAAATGCTCGGCGGTATTTATCGAATCCGCCGTGATGGAAAGATGGGACACGCTGACCCTCGGGGACTGTTGATTGACTGGGACACGTTGACCCCTGAGGATTTGCTGGCACTGTTTGCTGATGCTCGGCACGCGGTGCGTGAAAAGGCGGTGAATAAAGCTGTTTTGCGTGGTGCCGAAATGATTTCGGTTTTGAATTCTGCCATCGAAACCGGCGATCGCGCTGTGCGACGTCATGTGATTCTTGCTTTAGGGCGTCTGTCTCAGGATCCCATGCTCGCCGATCTGGCGGTGCCTGCACTCATGCTGGCTGTTCGTGACTCAGTACCCGAATTGAGGCAGATGGCTTGTCGTAGTTTGGGCTTCAGTCATGGTCGAATTGATGTTGCCCGTCTGTTCTTCCTGTTACAGGACTCAAGTGCACACGTTCGTCGTCAGGCCCAAACGACTTTGGGCATGAGGGGAGACAGTGACGCGGTGAAACCTTTGTTCCAAGTACTCACTAAGCTTGACATTGATCGGAGTGAAAGGCATGCCATCGTGTATGCGTTGATTGAAATTGGCAATGCTCAAGCCATTCGGGATCTCTTGGACAGCATGGATGCAACGGGTGTGTCCGAAGCACTGCAGCGTCAAAGTGCGATCATGGCCATTTCTCAGATTGACAACGCGGGGCTGACAAAGGATGAGACCATTGAGCTCATGTTTGGTTCTGATGATGCCATCTTTCACCACGTTACGTTGCAAACAGCCCAGTCGCATCCTGACTGGGGCGGCGAGCTAGCTGCCAGACTGCGAGAGAAGCTTGAATCTGCAACCCAACTGGATAGCGGTTTGAAACGTCTGTTTTCCCGCTTGCTGCAGCAGGACGCGGTGGCCAGTTTGGCATCCGCAATGCTGCACCACGCCGATCCGGCGAAGCAGGTGCTTGTTCTCAATGCCATTTCCGAAGGAGAGTGGAAGCAGCCTCGTGAAGCGTGGATCAAGCCAGTTGCTGAAGCGATACTGGGAGGCCAGGTCGATGTAGCGAGGGCAGCTATCGCGGTAGCTGTAAGGTCGCCCGAACCTTTGTGGCTTGAAGGGTTGCGTAGAGTGGCTGAGGATAAAACACGTCCTGTTGACCTGCGGATGGATGCGCTGGCAGCGCTCCATGCGGGTGCAGTTCAAACTGCAACGCTCAAGCAGTTGATTCGATTGTATCGCGATTCCGCCTCCCCCACGGAAACTGATCGAGCCGCACAGATCATCGGTAATGCTCGGTTGAATCCAAGCCAGTTGGAATTGGTAACCCCTTTGCTGACCGATGCTTCGCCCGGGCAGTTGCGCGATCTGATTCGACCATTTCAGCGGCAGCTTCCCCAGTCTGTTGCGGATCAGTTTCTTGAAGAAGTCGATGACGCATCAGCTTTGCTTTCGTTGTCTGAACATGAGCTTTCAGATGTGATCAAGCGTTTTCCACGTGAGTCGATCAC
>JAPOKD010000944.1 GCA_029977825.1 Planctomycetota bacterium
GTTTTCACTGATGGTGATACTTCTCCGGAGGACAATGAACGCCTGCAGATTTTTGAGCAAACCGATGACGGGTTTGAGTTGGCGGAGGCCGATTTCCGGCTACGTGGCCCCGGGGACATGCTTGGAAGGCAGCAAAGTGGGCTGCCACCCATGAGGATCGCGGACTTGATTCGTGATCAGGATGTACTCATTGCTGCTCGTGCGATTGCACAGTCCATGATTGATGCAGATCCGGATCTCGGTGGTGAGGGATTGGATGAGCTTCGGAGTCAGGTTTTGAGGCGATATGGAAAGCGTATGAACCTGGGTGATGTCGCCTGACTAGACGAGTTGACCGTCCAGCAATTGTTTGCGTTGTTTCATTGCGTTTGCCAAGGCATCACTGTGTGTCACCGCGATTAGAATCGCGCCGGAAGCCTGCTGCAGTTCAAGCAGAAGTTCACTGATTGATTCGGCTGTAGTACGATCCAGATTCCCCGTGGGCTCGTCGGCTAGAATCAGAGATGGGTTCATCAATAGAGAGCGTGCGATTGCAACCCGTTCACGCTCGCCACCGGACAATTCGCTGGGCAGGTGATCATGCCGCTCAGCCAACCCGACGGACTCGATCAATTCGTGCGCGCGGTTTGCCTGGTCTGTCGAGGTGCTTCCACCTGCCAGTGCGGGGACGAGTACGTTTTCAAGCACGGACAGCTGCGGAAGCAGATGGTGATCCTGAAACACGAATCCGATGTGCTGATTGCGAAACTGCGCTAATGCGTGCTCATCCAGATCGAATGGATCGGTTCCATTGATGCTGATGCTTCCAGTGTCGGGGCGGTCCAGTGTTCCGAGAATCTGCAGGAGAGTGCTCTTGCCGCTTCCACTGGGGCCCACGATGGCGACCGAATCCCCTGCAGATAGTTCCAATGATAGATCCTGCAGGACTTTCAGCTTTTGAGTTGTACCGGGAAATGACTTGGTAAGGTTTGATACCACCAAATGATGTGCAGCCTTGGGTTCATTCATCTGCATAACTGACAAAGTGCGAGCGTTGCGAGGCCATAAAAAGTGTATTCAACGTCAGCCGTCTGATCGAGTGTGAAGCCGACAAATCCACCCTCGGGTGATTGCATGGACAAAGCATATCGATTGATCGCTTCAGTGTTCACCTTGGGAGTTGAATTCAGGTCAGACAGGGTCAACAAGCCGGTGAAAGAACTGAGTAAATCAGCAAACGGGATTCTGGTGTTGGCCGTGAATCCTCCCTCATCAGACTGCATTTCTGCGAGAAATTCAGCGGTATTTTGTTGTTCATCGTGCTTGAGTTTTCCAAGTGCTTTCAGAGTGCCGATGGCTGCAGCGGTTGGATTGACACCCGGTCGTTTCGCGGCCCGGATTTCAAGGTAGCCACCTTCCAGCTGTTTCTGTGATTCCAGAAAAGCTTCGACACCCGCGATGTTGGGCGGTGGGATTTCAATCAGTTGATAACACAGGATTGAAAGGAATGTCTGGTACGTGCTGCCAGCCCTGCCTTCTGGAGTTTTGGCAAAACCGCCATCCTCGGTTCGCAGGGTGGAGAGCAGCTCAGAGACATTCTGTCGCCAATCCACATCTTCGTCTGGAATGACAACCTCACCCACTGCAAGTTCCACGATTGCCGATCCAAATATCAAGGAAATCAAGTCAATGATGGACTCTTTGCGTGTCAGGCGTTGTTTCAGAAAATGGGCGGCACGGCTTCCATTTTCGGCGTTGAGGGCGTCAAGGATCCACAACGCACGCAGGGCGAAGGCCGTGTAATATGGATCGCTTGCGCCTTCACGGCCAGCAAAGCCACCATCGTCACGCTGCTGTGCAAGTAACCATTGGGCATGCCGGGAACGCAGCGATGGATCCAATTGGGATGCACCGATTGCAAGTTGCAGCGTCAATTCCTGAAGGTACGGAATGCTCACGCAATCCCTTGCGGATTGAAGTACTTGGGCTCATTGCCCTCTTTCCATTTGATGTTGCAACCAATGGAGGGTGTTTGTTGCGCAGAAGGGCTTTGGCCATTCAGGACAGCATCAATTGCTGCCCGCAGGTCTTCACCTGTGACAGGGATATCGCTCTTGGGTCGACTGGAATCGAGTTGTCCCCGGTAGGCAAGTTTCTGCTCGCTGTCGAAAAGATAAAAGTCTGGCGTGCAGGCAGCTGCGTAGCTCTGCGCAATTTCCTGTGTTTCATCAAAGAGGTAGGCGAACTGGTAACCTCGTTCGGACTTCTCGATTGCCATCGCTTCTAATGAATCATCGGGATATTTGTCAGCGTCATTGCTGCTAATGGCAACAACGGCCAAGCCCTTTGGCATGTAGTCGTCCGACAGTGACTTGAGCTGTTCAGCTACATGTTTGACGTAGGGGCAATGATTGCACATGAAAATCACTAGCAACGCTTTGCTACCTGCGAATTCAGCCAA
>JAPOKD010000899.1 GCA_029977825.1 Planctomycetota bacterium
CCGCGTGCTCGAAATCGAACGCAGGCAACTGGGCCTCGATGAAGACGAATCAGGCAAGGATGTCGAGCAGTTGCAATTATTGCTGGACGAAGTCACACAACTGAGACAGGAAGCGCTGAGCGAATTCAATGCACACTCCATGAACGAGGATCCGTCCGTCGCATGTTTCGTGCAGATGTGTCACGCTCTGAGCAACAAAATCAACGCGAAATTGACGCGGCAACGCACAGACCGACAAATGCAAATGTTCATGGAACTTACGACCAACCAGCGGCCCGCAGCCAATGAGCCTTCCAAGGGCAAACGCAACAAACGTAAGAAATGAGTGTTTGGCTGTAAGAAGAGCAACTGTGCGATCCTCTTGGGGCCATGGGTTTCTCGGGCCCGCTTCCCTGTCGAGGCGTACATTTGTGGTCCAAGTCCAAAACCATTGCTACCAGACGGTGCTTCCAGACAGTGCCTCTTAATTCAACCTTGGCCAAACCCGGACACTGCAACACACAGTCGCGACGACGGCTTTTGACTCAGCCCAAAGTCGCACCCTTCGGTGGATTGTGACCTCGCAGAAAATCCACCCCGGCCATTTCCCGCTTACCAGCAGGTTGGAGCGTTTGTATTTCAATCAGAGAATCGGCTGTTGCTACGACAAATTCTTCACGTTGCAAAATCTCACCAGGAACATGGTTACCAACCGGTTCATTCAATACCCTAACCCCCTTGATCGCCAAACGAATGGCTGGCTTGGATTCGACCGGTTGGAAATGCGTATAAGCAATCGGCCAAGGCTGCATCCCACGAACATGGCACTGAACCAGCTTTGCGGAACGATTCCAGTCAATCTCTGCATCCGATTTGCTGAGTCTCGGAGCCTTGGTCATAGCATCCGGATCCTGCATCTCACCGATCAAGGAATCACCGTCCCACTGACTGAGCATTTCAACGGCCTCCAGTGTTGCGGCCACGCCTAGCAAGGCGAGACGTTCTTCAAGTTCTCCAGCAGTTTCATTCTCGTTGATTTCAGTCTCGCGGCGGGTAATCACGGGTCCGCCGTCCAACCTCGGTGTCATATGGATCGTTGATACACCTGTCATCAGATCTCCACTCAAGAGGGCACGTTGAACAGGCGCCGCGCCACGGTACTTTGGCAGCAAGGATCCGTGCAGGTTGATGCCACCCAAGGATGCGGTCTGCAACGCAGCTGGCTTTAATATCTGTCCATAATCACAAACCACAAGTAATTGGGCATGCTGGTCTTCGACGATGGAAACCGCCTCAGCATCGTTGATACTATCTGGCGCAAACACATCAAGCCCGTGGGTCTCAGCCCAATCTCGAACCGGCGCAGGTGGTGGCCCCTTTCGGCTTTTCACGGCACGTGCAGGACGCGTGACCACCATCGCAATCGGATAGCCGGCCAAACGCAACGCTTCAAAAGACGGAACAGCAAACGGTCCCGTGCCCATCAAAACAAGACGCAGAGGACGCGCCGTCGTGTTATCTGCCAATCTATCTATCCTTCTGGTTTACCCACCTCACGCCGGTCACAATCCGCGGCGACAAGGACCTCGTGCCAACCCTTTGTTGACGTGCTGGTTCTGGTGAATGCTGTTCTCAGGCGTACTTTTCGTACCACTGATCCAATTCCGCGATGAGTTCTTCATTGCTGGCGATGCCCCCTGCCTTTTGTTTGGACTCAAACACCGTTTCCAACTCATGCAACTGGTCATCAATTTCGCGTTTCGCTTCCTCAATCATCCGGTCAAAAAACATGATCCCATCAAGATGATCATTTTCATGCTGAATTACTCTTGCAAGAAAACCATCCACCACACGATCGACTGCATTGCCTTGCAGATCAAACGCTTTCAAACGTATCGATTTAGGGCGTTTGACCTGTCCAAAGATAGCGGGCAGGCTCAAGCATCCCTCTTGCCCGGTCACGCTTCCTTTGGGCATTTGCAATTCCGGGTTGATCAGCACTAGCTCTTCACCATCTCCTCGTTCACCGGAAGGGTTCGCGACAAAGATCCGCAGTGGCAGATTAACTTGATTTGCTGCCAGCCCGACGCCCTCGGCTTCGTACATCAGGTCAAGCATCTGCGCTGCCAGATTCCGCAGGTCTTTGTTAACCCGCCGTATCGGTTTACTGCGAACGCGAAGAGTTGGATGAGGATAGGGTATGATGCTGAGTTGCATGTTGGACCGTGCCGTAACAAACAAATGAATAACGAAGAAAGGAAATTATGCGATTTCCGGTACTTGCCACTCGCCCTCAGCGGGTGCCCCACTGAGGCGAGGTCCGAATCGGGCCATCCGACGCAACTCCAGCGAAATCCAAACGCACGTAAGGATGACCTATCTCATCCCAATTGTGCAGGGGATTAGCTAAAAAGCGTGCTGAAATCCCATATACGGCCCAACTTTTGCCCCCGCTCCCGCTGGACAGAACGCACTGTTTCCACCAACATCGTCTCATGGTCAATGAACTCGCTACAGAATTGTTTCTGAAATCGGCCGCTCGGGCCAAGCAACTGGGCTGCCGCGTCGAAACCGTCGCAGGCGCCCAGATTTTGGACGCCGGAGTCAACACACGCGGATCTTTACAAGCCGGCCGCGTGCTGGCCCAACTCTGCATGGGCGGGTTGGCGGAAATTACGCTACTGCCCGCTGATCCTGCACTGCTCGTGTCCAACAATCTTGTCCAAGTCAACACCGACGATGCGGTGATGGCGTGCCTGGGCAGCCAATACGCGGGTTGGCCGGTGTCCACCGC
>JAPOKD010000705.1 GCA_029977825.1 Planctomycetota bacterium
AGAATCCCACCACCACAGGACTGTTTTTTCCCTTGCTGTTGCTTTGGGCCTGAAGTGTGGCAGGCAGCAGCAGAAGAATGAGCACGGAAGTGCATGCTTGTATCTCGGTCAGCATGAGTGTGATTTCCAAAATCAAGGTCAAATTGTGTTTTTAAGGACAGCGTGGAACTGATCGTTCGGTTTAACGTGGTTCGGGGCAGCTTGACATGTGTTGTGTCATGCAAAAACGTCAACGACAGGTTTTTCCTTGTCCCCGACCGTGAAGGGCCTGCCGCTGGGTGAAACGGCTTCGGTCGATAACGGCAAACCCATCGCCCATCCGATGGTGGCGTGAAAGTTGCCAATCGTTACTTCATCCCGATCGACGTAGCCGCCACTACGATCACTGGCTCCGTGCACATAGCCTTGCTTGACACCTGCGCCCGCGAGCACGGTGGAAAAACAGACGGGATGATGGCCGCGACCGCCACCGTCAAACTTTGGTTTTCGACCAAATTCGGTCGATACCACCACGAGGGTCTGGTCCAATATTCCCTGATTTTTCAGATCCTGCAGCAATGCTGCGAATGCCTGATCAAAAACCGGTGTCAGTTCAGTGATGTCGTCTTCCAGATTTTTGTGCATGTCCCACCCTTCGTGCGCCACTTCGACGAAACGGACGCCAGACTGTACAAGTCTGCGGGCTAGTAGGCAGCCTTGGCCAAACCGGGAAGTGCCATACGAATCACGTACTTTTGGCGATTCCTTTTTCAGGTCAAATGCATCCAGTTCGCTGCTCTTCATCAGTGCGACCGCGTCTTCGTAAAAGCCGTTGTAGGCCTGTACCTGCTTGTCTGGATAACGCTTGCGAAAATCGGAATCCAGGGCATTGAGCAACTGAGTTCTCCGCAGCATCAAGTGGTCTCCTGTCAGTGCTTCGATGTTACCGATCCCTGCATTCGGCTCTCCGATGGCCAGCGGCGCGTGACTGCTGGAAAAGAAACCGTTTCCCCGATCACTGCGTCGGTTGATGCACACCGTGCTTGGCATTTGAGCGTGGCTGCGTCCGAGATAATGCTGCGCCCATGCACCGAGATTTGGATGCACGACCGTACCACGGCCGGTGTAGCCGGTTCTCATGACGTACTTGGCTGGGGCATGAACGCCGACTTCGGCGGTCATGGATCGCAGCACGCAAATCTGGTCAGCCACCTTGGCGATCTGCGGCAGATACTCAGTGACTTGAAAATCCGCAGCGGTGTTAATCGCCTTGCCAGGACCATTCCCGGTTTTGGGATCCAGTGTGTCGATGTGGCTCATGCCACCATTGAGTTGCAAGACGATTACGCTTTTGGCCGATCCGAAACCAGGGCCGCTGGCAGGAATCTCTTCCGAATCTTCAGCCAGCGAGGTTGTGGCGGGCAGAATATTCAGGCCCAAGGCCGTCGCCGCCATCTGCTGTACAAACTGTCGCCGAGTCGCAGAATCGAATTTAAGGAGTGGATCATTCATGATTGTCAGTCCTCGGTTTTATTATTGGATGAACATGAATTCGCGGCTGTTCAGTAATGCCCACGCGATGTCGGTGATGCCCATTCGCAAGTCAAACACTTTTGCACAGATTTGCTTTTCTGCCTTGCTTGGATTTCTCGTCAGGAAACTCCGATACAGGAAATTCACCTTGTCAGCATGTTGACTGCGAAGGGCAGCTTGCCGCATGACGAGTGACTCAGTTCCCACGACGGCATCGGCCGCTTCTCCATTCATCATGGCCAACGATTCAGTAATGCCGCCTTCAGTGGCAGAGTCATCCGGTACAGACCGGTCAGATTGCCCGGCGATGCGCAATAGGTGATCCGGTCTTGTGGGCTGAGCCAACTCGCTTGCCCGTATCCAATTGACACCCCTGCGTTTTTCTTTCGTAGAGAAAACACCGCGACCTCCGGCGGCCATCTGGTCCGGGCTTACACCACGTTTCATGAGCACATCGCGAGCGTGGGCGAATACCTGTTCGCGTTGTTCAGCGTTCCAGACTTCTTTTTCCTTGGGAATGACAAACGATGGAATGACCAGTTCCGCAATCTCATCACCCAAGTCACGGACATATTCTTCCGGCTCGGTCCCACTGTTCAAAATCACAATCGAATCCCAGACCTGCTCCGCTGTCATCCGCCGCAGCATCGGGCCTGGAAACCGGAATGGGATCCCTTCGTCAGGTGTTGGGCACGCTTGAAGCCGGTAGATGTTGGTCCGCAATAGGACACGTTGAAATTCACGAAGGTCAAAATCGACTGCACACATCAATGTGCTCAAAAAACTCAAAAGTTCGGGGTTGGTCGCAAGCTCTTTTTGATCCAGATCGGTGATCGGTTCCTGAACCGCTGCTCCAAAAAACCGCTTCCACATTCGATTTGCAATCGCCGAAGCGAATCGCGGGTTCCCTTTGGCAGTCATCCAATTCGCGAATTGGGTGCGGAGTGTTTTTGGCGAACTCGTGTTGGCCGCGACCGGTACGGTCGGTGTGTCTTCCCACGTGATGAATTTGGCAGTTACTTTTTTACCGGGCAGTTCATCGTCGTACTGATAATCTTCAGGGTATTTCAGAGACCGACCTTTTTCGAAAACCACCCGAGACAGATTTGGCTGCAGAAGAGTTACCAGAGTTGATTTTTTGAATTCTTCGGTGGCAATCGATCGGGCCGGTTTTCGACTGTCCTCTCTCTCGAATCGCGTTGAACCAAAAAAGGCAGCCATTTGGTAAAAGTCATCCTGTGACCAGTCGGCAAACGGATGATCATGACACTGCGCGCACGCGACGTTTGCTCCCATGAAGGTAGTCAAGGTGTTGGAGAGACTGTCCAGAGGCATCCCTGCGTCTCGTAGCAGGTAACCAGTGGCGCCGTTATTGCCGAAAGGTCCCTCGGCAGTCATCATCTCGCTCACCATGGCGTCCCATGGACGATTTTCGCGGATCTGCTTCTTGAGCCAGCTTTGGTAGCTGTGCGTTGCACCGACCCGATAGAAGTCATCAGAAATACGCAACATGTCGGCAAAGTAGTTGAACAGATGTGAACGGTGTCCCGCCGAATCCAGCAACTCTTCGATCAAATTGTTCAGTCGATCAGGATTTCTGTTTGAAAGGAAGCGATCCATCTCATTGGCAGTTGGGATGCGTCCGGTCACATCCAGATAAATACGTCTCAGTAATACCAGTTCGTCGGCAGGTGGCGCGGGTTTCAGATTGTGTTGTTTGAGATTGGCGATCACCAACGCATCGATCTTCGCAGCAGCGATGGAGACTTGTTCATCGGTGATTTTTCGCTTTACGGGTGAACTGCTCTGTTGTTGCTCGCCTTGCGTTGTTTCTTCCGTCTGGTTGTTTTCTTGCTGTTTTTTACGACGTTTTTCAAGACGCTCCTGATGATTCTTTGCCTTCTTTTCTTGACGACTCTTTCGTTGCCCACCGTCACCCCGGGCTGGAGAGTGCATCAGAAGTCCTGAGTGCAGTACACAAAGTGTGGCGATCAGGATGGATGTGGCTTGTCGCCAGCTTCGATGTTCGGAGTTCATGCTATGCCCTCTTGATTGGCCGTTTTTGAGTCATCATCAAAATCAATCCTGATCATTACAGTTGGCTGGGATTGTCATACACGATGAGGCTTTCAATTTGTTCCTGAGTCAACGCCTTGTCGAAGATC
>JAPOKD010000607.1 GCA_029977825.1 Planctomycetota bacterium
ATTGCCGGCATTTGACTTGCCAACTTCAGTGACTTGCCACAGCGGTTTGGTCCACAGGCTCGCCACTTGTCCATTGCGTGAAATCATTGGGGTCACGATGAATCCGATGGTATACCGTGTCGCGCTCGACAGGCTGCCGCCCCGCCTCGACGATCAGTTGCTTGATATGATCCACCGACAGACACTCCGGTGTAGTCGCTCCGGCATCATGATAGATCAATTCGTGTCGAACTGTGCCGTCGATGTCATCTGCCCCGTATGCAAGTGCGGTCTGCGCGGTCTCAATGCCCAACATGATCCAGTACGCTTTGATGTGCTGGACGTTGTCGAGCATCAACCGACTGATCGCCATCGTGCGAAGATCCATCAATGCAGAAGGCTTCTTCAAGTCGGCAAGCTTGGTATTCTCGGGATGGAATGCCAACGGAATAAAGACTTGAAAACCACCGGTCTGATCCTGCAACTCACGCAATCGCAACAAGTGATCAACCCGATGAAACGCGTTCTCAACATGCCCGTAGAGCATCGTGCAGTTAGTCCGCAGTCCGATCTCGTGAGCTGTTCGATGAATGTCCAGCCACGCATGAGTGTTGGCTTTATGCTCGCACAATTGATCCCGCACCTCTGGGTGGAAGATTTCAGCTCCACCACCCGGCATGCTTCCCAAACCAGCTTCCCGCAGATCCTCGAGTACCCAACGGATCGATTTCTTGGTCTGGAATTCAAACCAGTTGATTTCAACGGCCGTCCATCCCTTCAGATGAATCTTGGGATAATTTTCGCTTAACAGTTCTATGATGTGCCTGTACCACTCGTAGGGACGTTGGTGGTGCAAGCCACCCACGATATGCATCTCGGTGCAACCATTCTCCGTGGCTTCCTGCCCCCGAGCGAGGATTTGTTCATCACTCATGGCATACCCTTTCGGGTCCCGCAAGTCACTCCGGAACGCGCAGAAGCGACACCGATAAACGCAGACGTTGGTCGGGTTGAGGTGCGTATTGATGTTGAAGTAGCCAACGTTCCCATTCATCCGCTCTCGCACAAAGTTGGCCAGTTCGCCAACGGACTGCAGCGGTACTTGGGGGTCATACAGAAAGATACCATCGTCCAAGCTCAGGCGTTCCTGTGCCTCGACCTTGTCGCGGATCTCTCGGAAGCGGGCATCACGTTCAGTCGCGTTCATGATCAACGATTGTGTTACGGAGGTAAAAACGGGCTACAGCATTATGGCCCAATCTCCCTTATTGAACCGGTAACCAACCTGCCCCACAACTTTAAGAGGTCACGGGCCAGGCGAAAACCGGTGATCCCCAGACGGTTGACGCAGGACCTGCCCCTCGAATCGGCTCCGTCAGGGCAATCTTTTGAGCAAAACCGTCATTTGACCCAATAACAATCGATGACACCGACCACCAGCAGAGCCACACTGATCATGGCATTCATATCAAAAAATGCCTGATTCACACGATCCAGATCACCTGGTTTGACCAAAGTATGCTGGCGAATGACGAGCACTGCGATCAGGCACAGTGCGACCCAAAACAACCATCCAAAGCCGACAGAACTCGCAAAAATCGGCAAACAAGCCAATAAGATCAACATCACCCCATGGCAACCCGCTGAGAATTTCAGTGCACCAGCAACACCAAACTTGGCAGGAACACTGTTCAACCCCACATCCTTGTCGTAATCGGCATCCTGGCAGGCATAAATGATGTCGAAACCAGTGACCCAGGCTGCCACTGACGCTGCCAGAATCAACGGAGCGATCAGATCAGTTGGATTCAAAATCGATTCGGGGCCACGAATGGCTACCCAAGCGCAAAGCGGCGAAAGGCTCAACGCGATCCCAAGCCACAGATGTGCCGCTGAGGTAAATCGTTTAGCGAGACTGTATCCACACAGAAAAACAAGCACTGGCACGGAAGCCACTAGCGGTACAACATTAGGCAGAAATAACGCTGTGGAACCGATAAATGCGACACTGCAAAGAAGGGTAAAAGTCCAGACCGCGTGCCTACTCAAAATTCCGGCCGGAACATGCCTGCTGGCCGTTCTAGGGTTCTCGGCATCAATATCAGCATCCACAAGACGATTGAATGCCATTGCTGCACTGCGGGCAAAAACCATGCATAGCAAAATCCCAACCAAATCCCGTATCCGTAATGCAGGATAGCCGCCGCCAGGCAACGGAGCACTAAATGCCATCGCTGTCGCTAAAGCCGCAAACGGTAAAGCGAAAATTGTGTGACTGAAACGGATCAGTCCCAGCCAGTCACTCAGAGCACTGCGTTCCTTTTCCTGCACATCCATCTCCACTACCCATCAAGTATTGTTTTGCCTATCTGGCTGCTGACTGCATCGCTTTGAGCGCATCAATCAACACGTCAGCAGTTGCTCGCTTACGCAGACTTCCCGCAACGACCTTGCCGACAACACCGTCAGCATTGATCACGTAGTTATCAAAAGTCATAGGTTTGGGACTATAGGCGGAAGATGTTTGTTTCTGATTGTCCAAAGCCAGCGTGTAGGTTGTGCCGTGCTTGGCTTTGATCTTCTTTAAACCGCTTACCCCAAGTGATTCTTCACGGAACACGAAAACCAGCTCGGCATTCATCCGGCGAAAGGTTTCCGCGTGCTTTTGCAACTCGACCAGTTGCTGCATGCAGAATGGTCACCAGTGGGCTCGACTGAAAATGAGCACAACATTCTTTCCCCGATCAGTCCACTGTGACAGCCGAAAAGTCTTTCCATCTAAACCAGTCAAAGAAACATCAGGAGCAGCATCACCCTCTGCAACTACGACAACCCGAGACTGGGCGGCTGGCCCTGAAACCGATCCTTCGGACTCATCAGGAACACCACCCCGCACTTGCCCTCGGCCCTCAGCCGTCAACATCGCGCACAGAAATAATGCCATCAACCAAGCTTTTCTCCTGATCAATATTCCCATTCAAGTCCCGTTCAATGTTCCTGTTTTCCGGACTGGTGGCACAAATCACGCCAAACGCAGGTAAGTTCGCGAACGCTACTGCAGCCACAACACATTGCCAAGCAGGCAATATCGTAGCTAAGCTGGTAGCAGTCTAGCCACTCGCATCATCTGCGGGCAGGCTATCCGGAAGCGTTTGCTGGTCTGGTGACCGCCCTAGTCTTCAAAACTGGTGAAGCGTCCGAAAAGGCGCTTGGTGGGTTCGATTCCCATCCGCTTCCGCTTCCGTCACCGATTAGAACCACCTCCGCTCGAAATACGAGCGGAACCTCGGAGCGAAATCCGCTGCATTCACTTCCCTCGACAGTGGCAGGAAGTCATCAGTCTAAATGCAAGAAACGGGTCGCTAATAGTCATTCAGACGGTTCGCTGTCACTCGATGTGCCATAGGCAAACACCGTATGTGCTGGACGCCGGATGAGCCAGACACCGGATGAGCCAGACACCGGCCAACCGGGAAAGCGACTGTGCGGGCGCACCCACGCCAACGAGAAATAAGCTGGGTGGTTCTCACCTCCAGCACGGCCAGCGCTCCACCGAAAGATCAAAACCGGCACATGACGAGCCGGTCTTCGTACAAGTGTCCAACTCAGGACGCGTCCAGCTCGACCAGTTGAACTTCGCCAGCCATGGCACGCAATTTGTCCATCGCACGACGCTCGAGCTGTCGGACACGCTCCTTGGATATTCCCAAACGATCCGCCAGGGACTGCAGCGTGTGCACCTTCCGGTGAGAGCCGAGCGAGAATCGCGCTCTGACGATAAACTTCTCGCGGCGATCGAGGTCGTCTAGCATCACGGCCAGCCGACTTCGAAGCTCGTGCCACCTTTTCTCGCTGATAGCCGAACTCCGACCTTCGTCGCTGATCTCCAGATCCATGTCCTGCAAGCCGCTTGACACTTTCTGGCGATCCTGCTGGTTGACGACGACAGTCCGGTAAGAGTTGCGACGAACGACTTGAGTGGCGTAGGTGCTGAACCTGAAACCACGATCGTAATCAAACTTCTCTACTGCTCTGATCAGACCAACGATCCCATCACTGAGCAAATCATCAAATGTGTTGTTGGGATTGACAAACTTTTTCACGATCGAGAAGACCAAGCGGAGGTTCGCCTCGACAATGCGGTCGCGATGCCATTCAGCCAG
>JAPOKD010000507.1 GCA_029977825.1 Planctomycetota bacterium
CGCCAACATCATGGGTAATCCTTCGTATCACGGTTGCTGATGGCACCAGGCTTGAAATAGACCTGTGTTGCTGGACAAAGCGGTTTTTGAGCACCGTTATTATGCTACTAAGGGGCTGCGTATTACCACAGGGCAGAATGCCTCTATGGCCAATAATTTGTGATTCGTTTTCCGAGTTGTATTTGAGAAGTTGTTTTCCTATCACTTTCGCCAAATCGTTGCATGTCCTGCCGGTGTAGCAACGCCTCGTGGTAAACGCGATGAAGCAGGCATGATGCAGGATGTGACGTAGCGCAAAGTTAGACTGTCGCCGCGAAGGGCACCGCAGCGGGTGTGTCGCGCACTAATCAGTCACGGGTGGATGCTCCTGTTTTCCGTGGTGGCTGCCACGGAACTTGTCCACCCTGTTGCACATGATGCTGCAGACGACGACTCAGCTCTTTGAGTTTTTTGGGCATTTTCTTAGCAAGATTCATGCTTTCGGCAGGGTCTGACTCGAGATCGAACAGTTCGAACTGCTTGGTTGGCAAGTCATGCACAAGTTTATATCGCCCATTGAGAAGGGCTTGGCTGGTGAGCCCAGAATAGGTGGGGCCACCTTCGCGGCGCACAAAGTAGATTTCCCGTGCTGGCCACAAATTGTTTCCTTTAGCAGTCTGCGGCTGTTTAATCAGCGGCATTAGCGACTGGCCATCTATTCCGCTGGCAGGTTCTATGCCTGCCAAATCAACGATGGTAGGAAAAAAATCAGCCGTGCAGCAAACGGTGTGACTGGTAGCACCGGCGTGCGTCTGATTCGGCACTCTGATGCAGCCTGGAATTCTCAGCCCGCCTTCATACATCTGTTGCTTTTCACCACGGAGGGGACCATTGTTGGCACCCACATTGGCCTGTCCGCCATTATCGCTGGTGAACAAGATGACAGTGTTGTCGTACTGTCCTGATTGCTTCAAGGCATTCAGGACTTTGCCAATTCCCGCATCCATGTGCTCAATCAGTGCCACGATTTTCGCGCGTTTGTCGCTGATCGCAGTATCGACGTCAGCTTGTTCTCTAAGTTTGACTTTTTCGTACCAGTCCTGAGGAGGTTGAATTGGCGTGTGCGGTGCGTTGTAGGCGAGGTACAGGAACCACGGCTTTGCATCGGGCGTTTGGTCAGCGAGAGCGGAGGAGCTGCGGGAAGCTCGGGTTGCATCCGTTTCTGCCTTGCTCTTGATGTATTCGACAGCCCACTGTGTAAAAAGATCAGTTGCATGGCCTTTGGGGTCGATTTCATCACGGCCTTCACGCATGTAGTTGATGCCATGCCGGCGGTGATTGTAATAGTCGTCCATCATGTCACCGAGATACCCCCGGAAACGGTCAAAGCCCTGACTCAAGGGGTGTGTTGCTGGTGAAAGACCAAGATGCCATTTGCCAATGGCGATTGTTTCGTAGCCATTTTCTTGCAGTTGGTGTGGCAGCGTCTTTGTGAACGGCTGGTAGTAGCCCCAATTATTTTCCGGGTGTGTGCGAATCACACCCGGGACGCCAACACGGTCTGGATAACAACCTGACAGAACGGAAGCTCGAGTTGGTGAGCAGACGGGGCAATTCGCGTAGAGCCGCTCCAATTTCAGTGACTCGGAATACAGTTGGTCCAAGTAAGGTGTTTGCATGTCTTCACTGCCAAGGCAGGACAGGTCTGCGAAACCGAGGTCATCGACGATCACCAGCAGCACATTGAGTTTTTGAGGTGGAGGGTCAGCCGAGCACGTTGGAAGGAACCAGATCGCAAAAAAGTAGAGTCCAACGGTCTTGAGGCGATTTTTTTGAGGAGCGTGAGAGAGCATTATTCGGTGATTTGCGGAGTAAAGCGGATTTTGGCGATTGGGAGGCAGGTATCGTAACGTGAGTGGGAACAGTTTTGTTGACCAAAGAAGCGAGGGAAACTAAACTACACAACAGCTTATCTTGGGTGTTGCTAAACTGTTGGTACGGAAACACTTACAGGTTTCGTCCTGCTGCCTCTCGGAAATCTTTGACCGCGAGTCTCGCAGGATGTGGCCCACTTTATCGGCACAGGCCAGAACCAACGCTTTCAAAAGCCACTGATCATCATGCCATCGGAAGACCCGATTCGAATCGATGCGTCGACGGTCCACCGTGCGGTACATTCAGGTACCCCACGAGATGACCTGTCTGGGCGTGAAACCATCGGAAAAGGGCAAGACGCTAAATCCTCCGATGCATCTTTATCTGCGGCCGAAAAAGCGGACGGCGAAGAGATATCCGAAGCC
This sequence comes from Planctomycetota bacterium, assembly GCA_029977825.1. Lineage (GTDB taxonomy): Bacteria > Planctomycetota > Planctomycetia > Pirellulales > Pirellulaceae > Rubripirellula. The sequence continues at coordinate 2,280 of JAPOKD010000507.1, forward strand.
AATACGGTGATTCGTGGTTCTTCACGCGTTGAGAAAGCAAAGAAAGCTGCGGAAATCATTGATCGCACTCCTGCTGCGGTTACAAAAGGCCTGCTGGGCGCCCAATTGAATCATTTCCACCTGGAAGCCTTCATTGGAGGCGGTGGAATGGGAGCGGTCTTTAAAGGGCATGATGAGCAGTTGGACCGAACGGTTGCCATCAAGGTCATTCCCTTCGTCGGTGACGATCCTGATTTGCAGCGACGTTTTCGCAATGAGGCGCAAAGCGCGGCGAAGTTGGATCATCCTAGAATTGCCAGGGTCTTTGATGTGGGAAGCCATGGCGACTGGCACTACATCGTTTTCGAGTATATCGAAGGAACGAATATTCGTGATCTGGTTACCCGTAATGCAGTGCTACCAATTGACGATGCAGTGTTTTACACATGTGAGTTGGCCGATGCTCTTCAGCATGCTGCGGATCGAGGTATCGTGCACCGGGATATCAAGCCTTCCAACATTTTGATTGGGCAGGACAGCAAGATCAAACTGGTTGATATGGGGCTGGCACGGTCAGAAAGTCTTGGCCTTAGTGAAGACATGACTGCCAGCGGAGTCACGCTTGGCACTTTTGACTACATTTCGCCAGAGCAGGCGAAGGATCCGCGAGACGCCGATCTTAGAAGTGATATTTATTCGCTTGGCTGCACACTCTATTTCATGTTGACAGGGAGCCCCCCGTATCCCGGGGGCACAATGTTGCAGAAACTCTTGAGCCATGGGAATGCTCCACCACCTGATGCGAGGCTCTTGCGTCCAGAGGTGAGTGATCACATGGTTGCCGTGATTCAGAAGATGTTGGCTAAGAATCCCGACGACCGCTATCAGTCCGGCTTTGATTTGGTTGCTGATCTTCGTGAGGTCGCGGTGCGCGATGGATTGTCGCGTTCTCAAGCCTTGAGTCCTTTCTCGATCCCACAGCCAAATGTGGTGGGGTTGTGGTTGGAGAAACACGCTCCATGGATTGCTGCGGTGATGCTGTTGGTTGTCATTGCCGGGTGGTTGCAGTTCCAGTCAGCGACCTCCCGCGATTCAGTGGTCGTACCTGCAACGGCAGTGCTGCCCGAGATTGGGAATACAAAACCTTTGACCGGAACGGATTTGCCAACGACCCAGAATCCCGGCGAATCCGTTTTTTTGCCTGACAGCGAATGGGATTTGGGCACGGGAACTGGACGATCGTCGCGCGACCAGATCCCATCAGAACCCAAGGCACCGTCCAGCGATGAGACTGGGCAAGATGCTTCTGGCTTCACACCTCTTCCGTTGCAGGATGAATCTGCCGAGCGTAACGCGCAAGTGGATTCAATAGCGTCCGATCGTGATGAACCAAATGTGGATCAAATTTCAAACCAGATCTTACCTCAAGTCATCAGGATCGTCTCGGATCCGGACATGGACTCAGAGTCAGGCCGCGTGTTGAACGCTACAACACTGCGAGAAGCTTTGGTGATGGCACAGGAAAACAATGTCCATGTGATTGAAATCACGCTCCCGGAAATTGTAAGTGAACCGGTGGACGTAGAGTTAGAACATTTGTGGATCAATTCGACAGTCAGTGGTGGGACCGTCATTCGATTCGAGGTTGATAATGCGGTTGTGAGTGCGCGCGACAGTATGCTTGACTTGGGGGCGAGTGAGGTGGTGATAGACGACATCAACTTCGTCTGGCAGGTGCCCGGTGGCAGTGTGTCGGGCGGTTCGCTGTTTGAAATCAACGAGAACACGCTGCTGCAACTGACCGATTGTAGTTTAACTGTCAGTAACCCGAATCTTCGCGATAGTGTTTACGCCTTTGACGTCATTGAAGATTCAATTTTCAGGGCGGGAGCAGTTGTGGGTGAACCGGAGGTTCAGATCGAGTTGAACAATGTTGTTGTCAGGGGTGAGATAACAATGTTGCACATGGATGAAGCGGTGAAGCTGGGCTTGGATTGGGATAATGGTTTGCTGGCTGTGTCAGGAAACATGATCGAAACGGGCGGAACGCAGGTTGAGGATTTTGACACGCGTGGAAGTATCAACCTGGAGTTTTGGCGGGTCACGGTGCATGCTTCCGCTGGGATATTTCGGATGAATGCTGGGGTAAAAACGCCATATCCTGTTATGGTGGATCGCAAAGCTCGTCAAAGCATTTTCATTGTCGATCAGGACCAGCCCCACTACCAGTTTTCTGGCTTCTCAAAAAGCTTTCAAGCGAACGATTTGCTCCGGTTGCGGGGGAGTTCCAACCTGTATCAAGTTGGGCAAGAGTTCCGCGATGTCATGCTCCGCGTCGAATCTGGAGATGGTGTTCCGGCGGTGACACAAATGATGGATCTTGAAGAGAGCCCACCCGAATGGGTTGTTGAGAACTCGCCCCGGCGGTCATCCAGCGTGGTGCGTGTGCCGCAGGAATGGCTACCTGCCGGGCAGCGTGTTCCAGGAGTTTATGAGCAGACGGACGCGTCACCGCCAGGTTTTACCCGCGAATCGTTACCGTCTCTTCCTTTGCTGGAAAATGACGAA
>JAPOKD010000139.1 GCA_029977825.1 Planctomycetota bacterium
CACCGAAGTCATCTCGCACTTCCGCACCCAACTCCACTTCCTCGAGAGGTGATACCGTAAGATCTCCTCCTTGCGTCAGCTTGAGACTCGGCGGTCGGTTGGGAAGCACTCGTGCCACCAACACCGGTGGGTACTTGTTCTTCCTGCCGGCGTCATCAACCAGCACCAATTTCATCCGACTGGACTGCAGTAGTGTGAATCTGGCAACGAATGCTCCAGAGTACTCGTCACTCGGTTCCAGCAGAGTCCTGTTCCCGTCCTCAGCCACCAACTCTGCTGTGATGCCTGGCTTATTAAGAAAACAGATCCAAGTGAGCTCAGTTCCCTCAACCGCCGAAACCCGAACAGTGTCCTCAATCAGCTTTGCTGCCAAACCGCTGTACTCCGGAAAAGACAGGAAAGCATCGCTACGAACCAATTCAGGATACTCGAAAACCTCTACCTCATATGTCTCACTCTCCCAATCTGACGAGACAACCTGGTAGGTGAAGGAACGATCGACAGAGGATACATAGCCACCCAACACTGGGTCATCAAGATTTCGCGACATTTCTATCCGACGCAAAGTCCCGTCTTCTGAGCGGCAAACCACCTCCGCCATTTCCGGTACCCAGTGCGGAAAGCGTGCCGTCACCACGAGACTGGTCCCCCTTTCGATTTGGGCATCGCCGGGCTGAACGTCAATCGAATCCACATTTTCGCCAACACTTGCCGCAGCATTGACTTCGACTGCCGCACGACCGGGAAAGAACAAACCGAGCACAAATACAGCAAAGAGCAACGACGCACTCAGCCCGGAAAGCCGACTCCAAACAACTTTCCGTGTTGGAACTGTTTCAGTCCATCGATGTGTGCGTGAGTGCTCACGCGCCTCACGCACAACACGTTGCTGCAGGTAACTCAGTTTTTCCTCATGCTGACTCAAAGCGGTTAACAATCGCTGGTCCAGACTTGGAAAGTGTTCTTCAATTTGCCGGGCAACGACACGCGGATTCCGGAAACTGAATCTGCAAAGCAAGTACGCCATGACGGCGATCGCAAGTACAACCAGCAACAACATTCGCCCCAACTGTGTCCCGCTTGTTTCCCCAGCAGCAACCTCCTGTTGAAGCAGCCATGCGGACATCGCACCAAAGCAAGTGATTACAGATAGCAATCGCCAGAAACGCACGCTCCGCAAACGCTTCGCGACAGGCCGAATTCGATCCAACAGTGTCTCGTTCATTATTTAGTCCATCCTCTTACTCAACTCTTTGACACGATTGCAGGCCACGTGGACCAACAGTACCCCCTGATCAAAGAGCTGCTACCCTGTCTCTACAGCCGGCACACTCTCTGCCTTTCCCCTACGACTCCACAAAGTTCCCAGCAACGTCTCCAAGCCAAGAACCGCTAATGCCAACACGAGGATCCACTGCCATAGTCGTTGCTGACTCTCCAGCTCGCGATCCCGCAGTTGACGCTGATTTTCCAACCTCTCAGCGGTGGTAATATTGCCACCCAACAAAACACCGTACCCCGCCAGAACTTCATCATCCAAAGGTTCAGTGCGACTTTCAGATTCATTCAGATTGACTGCGAACGCATTGCTTTGACTGGTTGATTGATATTGATAGATTCCGGGTTCACGGATCGCTTCCTGATCACTCGTTTGGTTGTAATCAAACGAACCACCGGATGGATCTACAATTTTGGCTGATTTTGAAGCGGGAAACTCAACCGGCTCGCCGACCAGATACTGCTCCGAAGCCTGTCCGGTGGTACCCGCATCAAAGAAGCTGAACATCAGCGGCAGAAATTTGGTTGACAGGGCCAGTTGACTTTCGGTGGGCTGCCAACCGCTGGCCAAAACGAACAATCTGCCATCACCTACATTCCTCTCGAGCACCGCTGGGTCACCATCATCATACCGGGCCACAACCTGCCAGTCGTCATCGACGCCACGGATCACACGGTGGGCCCAGAACCGTATCTTTGAGAAATCGTTGAACTGCGGGTCGGCCATCGTTTGAAAGAGTGGATTACTAAAATCAATGCGCCCCAACATCGCATAGTCAACGACGTCTGCCTCGCTGAAATCAAGTTGTGAGTCCGCCAGCAGATTGACTGTCGCCCCATAGCCCGGCACCTTCGCGGCACTGCTTTCAGAGTCCCCATCTGGCACATTGTTGGCATTCGAAGCGTTACCCTGCTGCTGGAACTTCTCCAGCACAACCAGCACTCGTCCACCAGCTTCACAATAATCTTTAACTTTGGCTGCCACCTGAGGTGCCAACTCCTCTGTCACGACCAGCAGTGGAACCACTGAGGGATCTGGCGCATCCATCAACTGCTCTGGTGCGAGATTTTCAACCGACACCACTCGTCGCGTGTTATCGAATGGTATTCGCTGCAGATAAAACAGCAGGTTATCCCGGGGCTCCCCAACCACTTTGCCAATATGAAGCAATTTGGACGCCTGCGGCTCTGATGTCACGACGAATCGTTGGTTGTCAAACTCATGATCGTCACCTGTCAGTACAAGCGAAGTCATGCCCGGCCCTGGAATCGGCATCCGTACAACTCTGGACTGCCCTGGTGGCACTTGAATCGGTAATTCAGTTGGCTGATCAGAATCATCATTGCCGGCTCCTGCATCGAGGTTCATCTGCGCGTCGGAGGCCCACCGGAGCGTGAAACTGGACGAGGTTGCATCGGCCGAATTTGAAACCCGCACGCGCACGCGTTCCAAGTCCTGTGCCGATTCTGCTTTCGACTCAAGGATTTGTGCTGACGCATTCGTTCGCTGATCTGTCAGAATCCGCCGCACGTCAACACGGAGCGTTTTCGGCCAGGCATAAGTTTGCAACGCTCCAAGCTCGCTACCGGATGCCATGTCACTGATCAGAATCAAATGTGTGGTCGTGCTCACCGGGTCCGAACTACCCGCTGTCTGGAAGTCAGCCAGGGCTTGGCTGTCATCCAGGCTGCTGGCCTTGTTCGCCTGCGTCTTTGACTCATGCCTGACGGCGAGGTCCCCGGCAAACGCAAGGGCGTTACCCATCTCGCCGTGCAACCAGGTCGGCTCGATTGATTCAAGCAAATCCGGAACACTGGTTTGAAGTTGTTCGGGTGTCAACTTGGCTGATTCTTCGAAGCCAAGCAACAGATGTGGTTGATCATCGAAGGCAACAACCGCCAATTCGTCGGCTGGCTGCAGGTCGGCCAAAACACGCCCAGCCTCACTCACAACCTGTTTCCACAAACCCGAACGTTTCATGCTGGCGCTCTGATCAACAACGAGCACCAGTCGGCGCCCCGGGACCTCAGCTTGAGAAAGAGTGACACTTCGCAAGAAGGGCCTTGCAAAGGCAATCGCAAGCAGAATCAGAGCCAATGCACGCAACAGCAGCAGGAACCAGTTATCAAGACGACTACGGCGAGTCAAACGCGGCGGGGTCGGTTTGAGAAACATCAACGAGCTAAACGGCACCTGCCCCTTCGGCTGACGTCGAATCAAGTGAAAAAGGATCGGGGCACCGATCGCAAACGCACCAATCACGTACAACGGAGCAAGCAGACTCATCGTGTTCCACCTCCTCCAGCAGACGACAACATTCCTGCGCGGGCAGGACCTCCTGAACGACGTCGCTGGGAACTCACAACATGGAACAGTGCGTCATCAAGAGGCTGGTCCGTCCGTGTTTCGTAGACTTCAACTCCCAGTGAATCACAAATACTCTGCAGTTGGTCACGATGGTTGGAAAACTGTTGTGTGTAAGCCTCATTTGCCGCTTCGGGATCCAGATAGATTTCCCGTTGCGTTTCCATATCCACAACCATACTCGGCGATTTCAGCTTCAGTTCCAACTCCCCTGGATCAACCACACGGATAATCACAACCTCGTGACCTCGCGATCGAAGGTAGGCCAAATTGGTTCGTAGTTCATCGACGGGTGCTAACATGTCCGAAACCAGCACGATCAGCCCCCGCCGTCTCACCAAAGCAGCAATCTGCAGCAAAGGCCGACTCAAGTCCGTTCCGGTTCCCGTCACTGGGCGAGAAAGCGCCACCATCATCTGCCTGAAGTGTCCTTCTCGCTGCCGAGCGCTGATGAATTCACCCACACTTTCATCAAAGGTCATCAAACCAACACTGTCACGCTGCAGCGTCAGGTAGTAGGCAAACGTTGCGACGAGAGTCTGCGCGTAATCGATTTTGCTGTACTCAAGCGAGCCAAAGGCCATTGACCGACTTTGATCAAGAATCAGGTAACACCGTCGATTGGTTTCATCTTCGAACTTTTTGATGTAATAGCGATCCGTTCTGGCAAAGAGTTTCCAATCAAGACTACGGAGGTCATCACCCGTGCTGTACGGCCGATACTCACTGAACTCGACCGAAAACCCATGAAAGGGACTGCGGTGCAGGCCATTATAAAAACCCTCGACAACTGCCTTGGCGCGCAGCACGAGATCCTTGATGCGCATGACGGCAAGCGGATCGATTGACGCAGCCGCATCAGGCGGCCGGTTCGCGGCGGGTAAGAAGTCAGTGCCCACAGCCATCAGTCCGAGGTACTCGCAATGGAGGTCAGAAGACGATCAATCACATCCTCGATCGAAACCCCTTCGGCTTCAGCCTTGTAGCTCAGTAACACGCGGTGTCTTAACGTCGGATGGGCCAAGGCTCGAATGTCATCCATACTGACATGTGCGTTCCCTTTGAGCAGCGCTCGCGCCTTCGCACCTAACACAAGGGTCTGGGCAGCACGCAGTCCTGCACCCCAACTCACCCAATCGTTGACAAACTCCGGGGCACCGTCGCGTCCGGGGCGGGTCGCTGCAGCAAGCCGTACCGCGTAGGCTCCGACTTCTTCAGCAATCGGTACCTTTCGCACTGCTTCATGGAACCTCACGACATCCTCCCCGGTGAACAAAGGCTCGATCGCCTCCGCATTTCGTGAAGTCGTTTGCATCACGACCTTCAGTTCGTCTTCCGGTGGCAGATAATCGATCATTACATTGAACATGAATCGATCCAACTGCGCTTCGGGAAGTGGATAGGTACCTTCCATCTCAATCGGGTTCTGCGTCGCGAGCACAAAAAATGGCTCGTCAAGCTGGTACCGACGGCCGGCTGCCGTGACCTGATGTTCTTGCATGGCCTCCAACAAAGCTGCCTGAGTCTTTGGCGGAGTCCGGTTGATCTCGTCAGCCAGAATCACATTGGCGAAGATCGGCCCCTGCACGAATTGCAGGTTGCGACGACCATCAGCATCCTGCTCCAAAATTTCAGTCCCCGTAATGTCCGCGGGCATCAAGTCCGGTGTGAATTGAATCCTCTGAAACTTCAAATGGAAGATTTGTGACACGCTCTGCACCAACAGCGTCTTGGCTAGGCCCGGTGCACCCGTGATCAGACAATGCCCACCAGCAAACAGGGAGATCAACAGCTGTTCAATGACATCATGCTGTCCGATGATCACCTTGGACAATTCGGAAGTAATTTTATCCCGGCCTTGGAGAATCTGCTCGACAACCCGAGCTTCCTCTTCGACGGACATTGTTTCAGTAGACATAGGCAATCCATAGCAGCACAAAGAGATCGACGCAGAGTGACGTTGTCACATCTTAGGGAGCCGCCAATATAGCCTTTTACCCGACCCTGTTTCGCCCCAAACAAGATCTGGCGTGCTGAAAATATCGCCCCCCAGATCCCAAACAGCCCCCAAGCATCCAATTTGCCCACCCGCTGTGCATTTCACCTTGTCGCTGGCATCGAACAAACGCTCGTGAAAGCAATGCTTTCCACCTTTTCACTTCACAAACCGGTCGACCCGCTGAGGGAATCAGTTAAAAGGCAGTCTGTGTCAGTTTGTACCAACATCGGTAGCCAAACACGCCACACATTCATTCGCACAGCCGAGAAAGACTTCCCGCCGCCCAGACAGCAACGCCTTCACGAAAACCAGCTTGGGAAGCACATCCACAAAGGTGAACGGAATCACCCTTGGCACCAACCTGGCCTTCCCCACCCCAATCCCCAGCCAACGACCTGTTCCGGACCAAAACTGGCGAGAAAAGCCGTCGCTCGATTCCCAAACATGCGGTCGAACTTCCCCGTCCCGAGCCGACTCAGAGAAAAAAGTACTGCCCGGACCGTCTGTAATCCAGAAAGCAACGAACAAGCGTCGCGAACATCCGCTGCATCCAAGACCGCAAGAACACGATGTCGTACCCAAGGCAACCATCGCGAGTGGCAACACAATCAGCTAGTCATTGAGTTCAAGCCGACTCATTAAACAGATTGCCACCCAAACTGTCTGGTTTGGCTGACTTACCATAAGTCGTAGGTTCAGCCACACCCGCCATCAGCCGCACCACATCATCAGTCAGATTTGCAAGATGAAACTGACAGACGAACAGCGACATGGCATGATTGTTGATATCGGCCATCATTTCGCTAATGAGCTCACACCTCTGGTGCAGCCCCCGGCTACGCGGATCTCTAACGGCATCAAGTTTTTCTGCAATGGTTAACCCTGCGGGCGGGGCGTCCGGTGCCCGTAACAACAGTTCCCGCTGAGCTACCTTGCCCTCCAATTCGGATAGACAGCCAGCCAACTTCTCAGTGGCAGCGTTCACCACCACAGCAAGGCTGCCATCGATCGCTCCCTGAACATCGGAACCACGGGGAGATGACGGAACCTGATCAACCTTCATTTGCTTCATATGTCGAGCCAGTCCGTCAGCAGCCACTTCAAGCTCATCAAGATAAGCTTCGACACGATTAAGCCAAACCATCACGAACTCCGTTTCTGCATACTGAACAAGTCAAACATCGGCGTTGCGATCGAATCAGCCGAAGCCTCTGTAAGATCTTCAACAATCACCTGATCCAACTGTTGCTGAAAAACCTCTTCCGTACGTCCACCGTGCATGTAGGCTGGTTTCCCAAGTGTTTTCCTCATGGATGCGAGCATGCTGCCGAAGAGTGTTTGCCCAACAAACTCAGTAAACTTCTCTTTCAACTCGGAAGTTCCAGGAGTTCCCGTCGCATCACCAGTCTGCAGCGCGCCGCGACTGGTTTGAATATCCAATTTGTCGCCAAAACGCGACCTAACATCGTCGGAGCGTTCCGACAGTTCTCCAAAACGCGTCTTGCCTGGAGTGGGATCGAGCGGCTTATCACCAAAACGCTCCAACATGTCATTGAATCGTGGCTCGATCTTTGCATTGGATAGACTGGTTGTTCTTGCAGATCCTGCAAATCCCGACAGATCGCGAACCTTGGGCTCTACCTTCGATGAATCCAACGGGTCCATCCGTGATGTAACCGTTGGATTGGACACTGATCGCAAATCCATTCCTTCGCTCCTGACGCCAACACTATTTCAATCAGACCACGCAAAACACGGATGGATCCCATCCCTGAACTGCTCACCCCACTCACTCAAAAACCACCTCACCGAACAAGTCACCCTTCTTCTGAAGGGTCTTGATGATCGCAATCAAATCGTCCGTGGGAACCTCCAAAGCATTCAAAGCGTCTGCAAGGCTTTGCAAGGTTGGATTGGCCCGTTGGTCAACCGCCACAACGGTTGGGCCACCACCGGCGAGAATCCGGAGATTCCGATGCGAGATCAGACTGGGAGCAATTTCTACCGCTTCGCCAATTACGACAATTCCTTCCCGCTCATTAATTACAACACGTTGTGACTGTGATCTCACCGAAATGGGAACCTGAGATTCAAGCTGCGAGATAAATCCCACAGGATTCTTTTCGAACCCCGGTGGGATCAAGACCTCAACATGTTTCTGATCGACGGCTCTTGCAAACTTCCCGAAAAACTCCTGCCTTCTTGAATAGCTTGACGTTCCATCCGGCTGCGTCTGAAGCCGTTGCTCGGCAAGTGCATTTCCGACACTGGGCATTGCCTCGATGTAGGCGTTGATTTCTGATTGGACCAACTGAGCAGTCTCAAATGAAGCCACATCGTCATTGATTACAAAAGTGACTTTTCCATTCGCCTGAAATCCGGTCTTTACTGTTGCCTCCATTTTGGCGCCACTTTCAATCGTCGCTTTAGTTGCTGGCCCATCCAGAGACAGCCTTAGCTCACCCTGGGCCATTGCATAAACAGTTGGATTATCAGCTCGGGGGCCGAGTAACGGCGTTAACATCAGGACGCCGCCTTCAAGACTCTTCGCCGAGATCGCTGTGACAGTCACATCGACGACATCACCCTGCTGGGCCCCAAAACGAGGCACTTGCGCTGTTACGAATACCATCGCAACATTCTTCGTGTCGCCCAACGACTTGACGTCCAGTTGACCGTTGCGTTCCAGCCCAATGGGCCCCCCCATCAACTGGATCATGCGACTGAGTGCCATTGAGGTGGCTGCTGAATCCGAGTCACCAGTCCCCCGAAGGCCCGTCACCAAACCCCAGCCCTGCAGTGTATTGGTTTCCTGACCTTTGACGCGACAAATTTCACCCAATAAGCGAGAGCCTTCTTGAGCGATACCACACTTACTGTGCGAACCAACCATCGCCAGAACAAGCAAGCACAGACAAACTGGGCGGGTTCGCAATTTCATCATTCATCCATTTCAAGTTCGCTAAGTTCAATTCGTTCGCGCCCTAGAACGGCCCAAACCGATCGACCCATCTCTGGAACCAACCCCGACTGGCACCGTCTCTCAATTGCCCCTGATCTTCTTTCTTGATTTCAAGATCGATCAAGTCTTTGCTGAGTACCACATTATCGGGGCCAATGTCGATAGCACGACAGATCCCCGTCAGCGACGTTTCCCAAAGATTGTCATTGATGCGAATGTGTTTCCGCGCTTCGAGCACGAGGTTCCCATTGGGCCGAATATCAACGACTGTTGCGGCGATGTTGAATGTCATCGACTCGCGAGACTCGACGGATGCGTCTGCTCGATAATTCGACTGTGACTGAAATGCGATGCCAGGTTCACCCTCGACCATCGGCTGAGGGATAAATCTGAAGTTGATGACGCGGATCCAGTCATTGACAATGGCATCAAACAGCGTTCGCTTGCGATTATCAATATTCCCCTCTGCCATCACCCGGGTGATTTCATCCACTCGAATTGTCACCACATCCTGCTTCTGGAATACCCGCAAGGGTGGAGCCGGCTGATAGGTCCAACTTGCATCGTTCAACATCACGGGTGGAGCATCCCCATATCCATAGCCACGCGGTTGCATCTGAGGTGGACTGAGTTGTTGCTGGGGATCTGAATACTGGTCCGCGATCCCTGGCGGTGGCGGCTGGGGCACCTGCAACGTGTTGCTGAGCTGCATGGGGGTCTGACCGACAATGAAAGGACTTGCCTGCCCAGGTATGTTTTGTGCTCTACGGGGGTCTGTTAACTGCATATTTGCCCCCGCCTGCACAACAGGGAGCGTCGCCGGGACTTGCCGGGCGGGATTACTGACACGCAGCAAGGAACTTTCCTGAGATACAGCAACGCCGGTCCCTGATCCGAAACTTGCGAAAAGGAATGCGCACCAAAGGCTGATTTTTTTCATCGAACTCATTTCCGACGCTTCTCCAATAAGTTCCCGACTTTTGGTGGACGACTGAGAATCTCCACGACACCCGAATCGACCACACGAGCGATTTTGCGTTTTCGAGGGCGAAGCGTTTCAACTTCAACGAGGCCGTTCAACGGTCCATCTTCGATGGCCTTCGCCGCGGTCGTAATGACAATCCCCGACCCTACCACTCGCAGATCCACCAGATCGCCGCGATGCACCAGCGTGGGTTGCCGCACATCAGCTTTCAGAATTGGCCGACCCGAACGAAGCGACTTGCTGACTTCCATTCCGACCAACTGGGTCAAAGATTCATATTGCTGCGTATCAGCCTCACCCGCCTCAATCGAAATCAGCTGAAGATCCTCGACAGCAAGACGATGGCCACGTGGAAAACTCTTCTTGGGTGCGACCACCACAGGCTTCGCAGTCAAGTGCATCCCAAGGATAAGATCAACAGGGCCGTCAAGCCCTCGCCCTTGAATTCGAAATTTACACAGTCCCTCACGTAATCCATGCAGAGCGGTGACAGAATCGATCCCAGAGATTGCCTCGAAATCCTGACATGCCTCCTGACTTGAAGATTCAAGAAAGCCCTGCAGAACCTGCCAAGTCTCAGTAGATTTTTCGGCCAGAGATTTTGCAGCCAGCCTTTCTGCATCTAGTGCGGTTGCACTTGCGAGCAAGACAGACCCGACACTGTTCGCATCATTGGCCAGACGCCCATGAGCAGCAACGGTAATTTTCCCTGCAATCGACCA
>JAPOKD010000129.1 GCA_029977825.1 Planctomycetota bacterium
ACTCACCCGCGATATTCACCCGATGGAAAATTAGTTTGTGTCGATGCACCGGTGGTCGGTCAAGGCAGGCAGTTACATTTGATTGATATCAGCGATATCGTTGCAAGCTGATGGAATTGTCGCGGTTCAGCGATGTTTTAGGTGATGGCGAATTTGCACGCTTTGAGCCTGGTATGCTTTGCTGGGTGCAGCACAGCAAGATCACGCAGGGTCGTTCCGTCGCCGTATGACAACGTCAGTCTTTTTGACGGGCAGGGAAATGAACAAATCATGCATGTCGTAACGCAGGAACAATCTCTGTTCTTGCCGCATGGACAGCAGGTGCGATACCCGCAAGTGTCCCGGCGATTGCTGCAACGATCGTTCCCGTGATTGCAAGTCGGGTAGACGGTGTGAAGGCAATGGCGACTGCCTCAGCACCCACTGACAAGCTGCTGATTTGAAGAACAAACATTGCCGCCCCCACTCCGATCATTCCGCCGCAAATGCTCAGCAAGATGCTTTCGGTCATCACAAGGCGAAAGACTTGCGAACCTGAAAATCCAATCGTTTGTAAAACCGCATGTTCTCTGATTCGGTCCTGAACCGACATCACACTGGTGGTTGCAACCAGTGACAACACGAGACCGACGCAGGCATAGCCAAGGTAATGTGCCATGTTGATGAGCTGAACCAGATCGCCCAGACTTTTTGCCTGGAAGACGCCTTTCGGACGCGTGTCAGTTTCCACTGGCCCCACGCGATAGATGTCGTCAATTTCACTGCACTTGGCAACAGGATCGGTTCCTTCTTCCAGAAAAATCTCCAGTTGAGTGACGGTTCCAACGCCATTCATCCCTTTGCGTCTCTGCAGGAACTCAAGGTGTGAGTAGATGTAGTTTTCTTCTGCCGGGTCGCTGCTTTGATAGATTCCAGCGATGTCAACGCTCAGGTCACCAATTGAAAACGTCTCGCCAACGCCAAGGCCGCGCCGGTTTGCCACTGCTTGTCCAATCACTGCAGCGTTCTGGTGCTGTTCAAACTCACTCCAGCTACCGGCGGTAAGTTCAAAGTCCCGTGCCGTGCGTATTTTCTCTGGGGGCATGCCATAAAACACGACAATATCCAGGCTCGCCCTGCAATTGTTGGTGAAGACCTGGACCGGGACAACGTCTTTGACTCCCTGCAGTTTTCCAATCTGCACGTTGTAGTCCTGGGGAAGGTGGCTGGTGGCAGGACAGAATTTGTTTTTCTGAAACGAGATGAGCGTTCCCTCTGATTCCTGACGCGTTTGCAGGTCATTCATTCCTTCCTGCACCGCTCCAACAAAACAAAATACAAAGATTGCGACTGCCGAACCGGTTACCGTCAGAACGGTTCGTGAACGGTGTCGCCACAAAGTTTTGAGAACGTAGGGTATGAATTTCATCATGCGTTTTCCTGAGCGGGAGAAGTAGTTGAAATGAGTTTTTCTGCCGTAGAAACGCCAGTGTCTGAGGCGAATCCAGTTCCACCCGTTTGCACTAGCTTTCCATAATCAAGACGAAATTGCTTGTCTGCAATTTCAGCAGCTGCTGCGTCATGGGTAACCATTAGCAGCGTAACGTCCAGCTGCTCCTTGAGTCGTTTCAGGAGTCCAAGTATTTGTGCTGATGAATCGGGGTCAAGATCGCCGGTTGGTTCGTCGGCAACGACTACCTTGGGGTGCGCTACAATGGCACGAGCAATTCCCACTCGTTGCTCCTGTCCACCTGACATTTGCCTCGGATAATGATCTGCCCGGTCAAGAAGGTCTACTGCTTTCAACGCGATTTCGATCCGCTTGCGCCGCTCGCTTCGGTTGATCGGCAACAGCAGGAGTGGCAGTTCGATATTCTCATAGGCTGTTAGAACTGGCACCAGATTGTGTGTTTGGAAGATGTAGCCAAGGTTGGCAGCCCTCCATTTTGCCAGCTTGGTGCGTGACAGTTGAGTGATCTGGGTACCGTCGACCGTGATGCGTCCACTATCCGGTTTGTCGATACTCGCGATCAGGTTCAATAGTGTCGATTTTCCAGTGCCGCTTGCACCCATCAAAGAAAGAAATTCGCCTTGCTCAATGTCCAGTGTGACTTCCTGCAAGGGCGTGATCGTTTCGTCGCCTTTGTGATATTGCTTTGTAACATTGTCGATTTCAATCAGTGGCATCGCTAATTGCCTCCAGCTTTTTGACTTGTTGTTGTGCTTGCTTATTCAAATGGTCCCGTTTCTGTCCCAATCATGCTGTCCTCATCTGTAACTCGAATACGAGTTCCGTCTATCAGTCCCTCGACAGATCCGGAGATAATGCGACTGGATACGGTTGCCCCTGTCAGAATCTCTGCAAGGCCGTTCGCAGAAGTCGTGCCCGCCGTAATGCGGCTTTTTATTGCAATGCCTTCGGACTGGTCAGCAATCCACAAGTACGGGCCCGTGCCATCGCTATGGATTAGTTGTTGCGGTACGTAAAGCCTGATATTGCTGCCAGCTTCATCTTCATTATCAGGGAAGTTTGGTGCCAGGAACGTGACATCAACCAGCATTTCGGGTTTGAAAATTTCCGGTGGATCAGGAATTGCAACTTTGACCTGGAGCGTATTCTTTTGGATGTCAGCTTCTGAGCTGATGAAGAGGACCGTGCCGTTTATCGGTGTGGTGAGTGCCGCATTGCCAATTTCCACCGTCTGACCCAGACTGACTTTCGGTATATCTTCAAACCGTGTGTCAACTCTTATCTGCAGCATTTCTGGGCGATACATCGTGATGACAGTGCTGCCATCATGTCCCTCCATTTGGGTCATGCCGCTGCCGATGCGTGCACCCGGGTGTGCAATGAGTCGAAATACACGGCCGTCCACAGGGGCAACAATGGTCATCCGGTCGAGACGCAGTTTGGCCTCTGCGACTGCGACCTCGGCTTGCTTGATTCTCGCTTTGGCCGCTTTGATGTGTGCTTTTTCTTCGTCACACGCTTGAGTTTCGTTGGAAAGTAATTTCAGTTGGGTTTTCAGAGCGGTGCACCGGGCAGTCAACGCCTCCCGTTCGCTTCTGAGTGAGTCAAAGCGATCATGCAATTCGTCTACCATTGCTTTTGCTGCATGTGACTTTCCCAAAGCAATTTCGATGGTGGTGCCCGCGATGACACCGCTTGCAGATACTTTGCCGTCGTAGTCGCTTTTCAATGCTGTATAGTCCGCCTCAGCGCGTCGCAGTTCAAACGGAAGTTTTTTTAACTCAGTGTTAAGGCTGGCTAAAGCTGCTTCGGCGAGGTTGAGTGAGGCCTCCAGGTGTACAGGTTGCTTAAGTCTGATTTCAGCTGCAGCAAGAGTTGCTTCATGCTCCTCCAATTCCGCAGCCCGAAGTTGTAAATTCGCGATTGCTGCATCATAGGCCAACTTTGCATCATCTCGAACTAATTCAGCAACAGGGTCGCCTTGTTCAATTTCCTGATCCTCAACAACCAGCAGCTCTTGGACAACTCCAGGAGCGAGGGCCGCGACTCGCAAGGGAGTTGGGCGGGGTTCGATCCAACCGGCGGCTTGGAACAGTGGAGTTCCTGCCTGCTGCACCTTTGCTGTAGTTGAGAATACCGGAACTACGGTGACCGAGCGCGGCGGCATTAGAAAGTCCCTTGCCGCCCAGGTAACCAATGCAAGGAATCCTGCAAGCATTGCCGCCGGCAGAACGTACCTCGAAAGTAGACTGCGACGCACACGCAGTGTTTGACGGTTCTTGTCCTCACGATCAACAGCCAGATCACGCAGGTCAATGTCTTTGCTCGTCATGGCACTCACTTTTTCTTGACGAAGATACCGCTGGCTAATACGGTCAGGTTGTCTGCATCATCCCGTTTAGCAGAGCCTTTGATAATCACAGTCGAAAGTTCCTTGACGCCAAACAGTGTTTTTGGATCGGCCTTCAGGACTTTGCCTGCGTCATCCACGAATTTTATGAGGGCACCAGCGGTTGGCAATTTGTCGGTTTCACAGCAGTAGTCCCACGGCGTCGGGCACCTGTCCTCTAGCGTGTCGTTGCATGATTTCAGTGATAAATCCACGATCGTGAATGCTGCTCTTCCTTCGATCCATGGATTGGTGCTGCCACCAATGCACCCAACAAGTAAGACCTCGTCATCAGTGGCTGCTTCTTCACGGAGGTGAATTACGCTCGCTGGGTCTTTGGGTTCTGATGACAGTAGATAAGCGGAACCATCAACAACGGCCAGACCGGGTTGCTGAATAGAGTCACTGGATGTTGTGCTGCTCGTTTCCGAAGTGCAGCCGAGCAGAGTGGCAGACAAAAACGTCATGACTGTGCAAATCAATGGATTTTTCATTTAACTTTCCTTTCTGATAGTGTTGTTAATCACAACCGGTTGTGAGTTCAAACAGATTTAAGTCCATCGACAAGTGGCATTTTTAAAGCGCGTATGGCAGGCGGGATCGCACCGAGAAATCCCATTGCCATTCCGATCCCACAACCGACAAGCACGGCTGTACTGTCGATACGGAGTGCAAATGCTCCCATCGTAAAGCGAACAGCAGTGCCATTGATAAATATTAGCGCCAGCAAAGCTGCCAGCAGGCTGGCCGAAGATGCGATCAGAACACCTTCCTGTATAAGGCTTATCACGACAGATCGTCTGACAAAGCCGATCACTTGTAGTGTGCATAGTTCGGGGATGCGCCCGACAACGGAACCGTACATTGTGTTCAATCCTGCAAACACGCCCGCGCCCGAGACTAGCAGAACCACAAGCCCGGCTAGCCAACGAATTGGCTTGTAGTCTTTCTGAAGCGACGCGTAGTAATCAGTTTCACGAATAGCTTGAAGTTCCAGGTCGAGCCTTTCTTTGCAGAACAGGTCGAGGTCTGCAAAATCTCCTCCTGGTTTTAACGCAAGTGCGACGATGCTGAGATCCTGTCGTTTCATTGCCTGTTGAAGATCGTCCAGACGACACCATGCTTCCGATTCAAACGCTGAACCTCCCGCAGAAAAAACTCCGCTGATGCGCCATTTTCGGCCTTCAAACTCAATCGATTGACCGACCTTCGTCTGTGACTCGTTTGCACCGATCTTCGTCGCTGCCATGCGGCCTAGGATAACTTCTCCTGATTCCGGCCATGTTCCTTGTTCGATTTCTACCTGACGCCGCACTAGCAGTGCAGACCTGGTTAAACCGCGAACGAGTCCCATGGATGGCTCTTGACCTGGCAATATGACTTGAGTGCCGAGATATAGTTCCGGCGACACGTATTCGCTGCCATATCTTGCCTGGATGCCGGGGACACTGGCAGGGAGAAGGTCGCTAGTGCGCATTGCAATAGAGGAGTACTCGAGATTTTCACCCATGCCAAGTGAGAACACTACCGCCGTGCGCGTGTCGCCACTGACGGCGAGCGAGCGTTCAAGCCCGCGTATAAAACCAACGACCACCAATATTAATAAGATCACCGTCGTCAGCCCCACGAACGTCAGAGATGTTCGAAGAGGACGACGAAACAGATTTCGTATGGCATACTCCCAAGGGAGCAAGCGAAAGAACATTTTGCTGCGTGCTTTGTTGGAATTCTTGTGATGGTACGGCTCAGGAGGGCGAGGTTGGCCTCACTGATAGACGAGCGACGTGGAAGACGAATGAAAGGCCACAGGGCGCCTGTCACTCACCTAGCTCGAGCCCTAACACTGAAATGACATCAGCCAAATGCGCGCAGATTTTCCCTGGTACCGCGTCCCGAAAATCTCCGGGATGCCAGTTTTGAAGGCAAGACGATTCTCACTAGAAAATGAGAGGTAAGCACTGTTGCCAACGCAGGTTAAGAGTTGGCAGACTTCTGCATCAGGAACCCGACAGCGGCTCTCCAGTACAGCGCCGCCACATACCCCTTGGCATCGCAGACTGTCGGATTCGGGAGCAGGGGCGGGAGATTTTGTTCTTCCGGAAGCTGGCTTATCGATGTCAACCTCAGTGCCACAGCAGCACTTGATCGCTGAACCATTCAGGGCCGTTGTTTCAGCCGAGCATTTGCAGAGGCCCATGCTGCACCACAACGGACAGCCGAAGACTGCTGCGATCAGGGATAGTGCGATAATACGATTCAACATGGGTAGTCCTTCCGATCCCCTGATAATACGATAGTGGACGCGGGTGATCAAATCGTTTTTATCAGTAATTTCCCTGTTTGCTTTCCGAAAGGCTGTTGGAAAGTAATTGCCCCTCGATCAAGCTGGTTGCAGTGCGAAGCTCCCGAAGTGAGTCAAGGTAGGAAAGATTTACCTGCCAGTAGGTCCGTTGAGTCGTCAGCAGATTCAGATACTGGATCTGTCCCTTCTCATACCCGATCGTGACCAGTTTCAGGGATTCTTCAGATTTGGGGATCATGCGTTCACGATAACGCGAGACCTGTTGATGGGCATTGGTGTATCTCCGAAAGGCCACAGCCAATTGATCCTGCAAGCTCAGTTTTATTCTCTCGCGATTTCTGGATGCGACTCGTAACTGGGCTTCCGCGCTGCGGATGTTGCCCTGATTTCGATTGAATATTGGTAGTGGGAAACCAGCTTGAACCGTAGTTACGTTGTCATCGGTCACATTGTGGTGGCCGTGTGTCACTAATAGATCGAGATCAGGGACCAGCTCTTTTTTCGCCCGTTGCAGCAAGATCCGCGCACGCTCGACACGGCTGCGGGCAGCATTGAGTGCTGGATTATTATCCATAACGGTTGCGTAACAGGTTTCCCAGTCGAGCTGCTGGGGGACTTGCTCAAATTGTCCTCTCAATGCACTTGGCTGCATGCCTGGCAAGCCAATGGTGGCAGCCAATCGACGCCACGCCTGCAGCTCATCATTTGTGGCATTATCAAGAAGGATCCGCGATTCGTCCAATTGAATCTCGGCCAATAGCAAATCGTTCACCGTCGCCTGCCGACCTGTCAGTAGCCTTTCGGTTGCACGAACCAATTCGTCTCCGATACGCACTAACTCACTTGTTAGTTTGATGCGCTGTTGAACGGTCAAAACCTCATAAAACCGAATGCGAACATCGCTGAGTACTCTCAGTTCCTGCGCGCGAAACTCAAAGTGTGTGGCTGTCACTTGCTTGCCGGCTGCAGCTTGGTCCAACTTGAGTTTTCCACCGGTGATGATCCGTTGCCCAATGAAGCCTCCCTGTTGACCTGCCGTGCCGCTGATTCCCATCTGCATGCCCAGGTAGCCGACTTTAGGATTTGGGTAAAGGCCTGCTTGCAATTGTTGCCCACGCGCAACACTCAGGCCTGCTTTGGCGGCAGCGAGCGTTGGATTGTGTTCGAAGGCTAGTGTTTCAAGGTCTTGTAAAGATAACGAGTTGGCTGGGACGATCTCAATTTGTGTCGGTTCAATTTTAAGCTTTTGCGTATCGATACTTGGAAGTGCACCCGTTGGCAAGAACTCAGGCTGCTTTGACGCTGGTGGTTCAGGTTTCCCAGCGACCTGCCGACTGTCATCCGACGTTGCTGCCGACAGCAACTGCCCGAGTGTTTCGTTGCGGTCATTCGTTGCTTGCGTTGTGCTTCCGAGCAACGGGTTCACCACCGGTTCTATGGCGGCAGCCGGGGCAGCATTGGCAGAAAAGGATCTTGGCGTTTTTAAGGCCGGTAATTTGAGTATTTGGTCTTTTACATCCTGACCATTTGAAGGCTGGCTCAACGCGAACAGCATTGCGGCCAACGTCCAAATGCGGCTCTGTCGCAGACAGTCAAGTCTCTGGCACGACTTATTGGAAAAGCGCGGTCTTTGGAGTTTTCCCGCCTCCATGGATCTAGGTGCTCTTGAGAATGAGTTCGTGAAACTGGGGTGTTCAGGAGGGTTTGCTATGTGAATGCATTTCGACGTCGTTGTTGGTACAAAAAAATTTGTTTTGCCGCAAGTCTATTCGCGACCCAGGCGCACTGTTTGCCATGTTTTGGCAAGGGCTGCGGTCCGGATGCAAATCCCAGTAAAAGTGCTAGCAACGCCACACTGTGCTTCAAGCTCAAAATAGGTGCTTTAGCATTTAGATCATCATCAACACCCGAGATTATCCGTGTTCTCAAGTCAGCTTTTTTCTTCCCGCTTGGGTGTACGACTGAGGTGTACTGGGATTTTGGCGCATCATATGGGACTTGTCGCTTGTTTCTGTTGGCCTGGAACGCTCTTTGTCGAGTCAAAATCCATTGGTGACGAGTGGGAGGCAAACGACAAGGCAACCTACCGTTTTTTCGTGATTGCCTCTTGCCGTGGCGATCGTCAGGCGTTCAATGTCGGCCATTTAGTCAAAAGATTCGGTGCTGATCGGAGCTGCGCGTTTCCTCTGCTAAAATCAATGTCTCGTATGTTGTTCTCGCCAGCTTTGTCGTTCCATGCCAGCTCCCATGCCAGCTCCCATGCAAGGACCCATGCAAGGCACTGCTGTGATTGGGATTAGTCGCTCATGGTTTTATTGACTGATAGCGTGCGACGGCGGATGTGACGGTGGATGCGACGGATGGGGCATGCAACAATAGAAAGTCAGGCTGTGAAGTTTATGAAGATATTTGACTGGCGTTGGGATATTAAATCTCTGCTCATCCTTGTATTTCTTGCAAGTTCTGGGCCAGGCGTGGGGAGCAAGTTGCATGCGGCCAAAAGTAAGCAACCCAATGTCATCTTTGTGTTCGTCGATGATCAAGGGTATTACGATCTCGGGTGTTATGGTGCAAGCGAAGTCGAGACGCCACGCATCGATGCCATGGCCGAACAGGGAACTCGCTTCACTGACTACTATGCTGCGTCGCCAATCTGCAGCCCTTCACGTGCCGGGCTTTTAACGGGGTGCTATCCCCGTCGTGTTGGCAATCAGACTTGGGTTCATCGGGCAGATTCTGCCTCTGGGATTCACCCCAGCGAATTGACATTGGCAGAGTTGTTTAAAGATCACGGTTATGCAACCGCTTGCATTGGCAAGTGGCATCTTGGATTCCGCGAGCCTTTTTTACCTCGCAATCAAGGCTTCGATCACTACTTTGGTCTGTTGCATAACCTTGATCCGGTTGAGGTGATTTATCTTGAGGAGCAGGGGGGCGTACCGCTTCTACGTAATGGCGAAGTAGTGAAGCGACCCGCTGACCCTGCTGAACTGACCAAGGCGTATACCGATGAAGCAATCAGGTTCATGGAGCAGAACCGGAGTGAGCCATTCTTTCTTTATCTTCCCCACACAATGTTGCACGTGCCCTTGGGAGTCAGCGAAGCTTTTCGAGGAAGTTCGCGGTGGGGCGAGTATGGTGATGCGATTCAGGAACTCGATCACAATGTTGGGCGTTTGTTTGACACTCTGAAACGGTTGGAGATTGAAGACAATACCATCGTGGTCTATGCGTCAGATAACGGCAGAGGCCCTGGGCGTACACCTGATCAGAAAATTCGAGGTCGAAAGCTCTCTACATACGAAGGTGGCTTGCGGGTGCCTGCCATTGCTTGGGGGCCCGGTTTGGGGCTGAAAGCAGGTGCGCAGTCATCCGCGGTAGTCAGAGCAATGGACTGGTATCCAACGTTGGCAACCTTGGCAGGCATTGAAGTTCCAGAGGGAAGAGTCATTGATGGGCGCGATATCACGCCGTTGCTCAAAGGGGAATCCCAGGTCGTGCCCGCTCCGGGGCTGAAAAAGTCGCTCAATGCGACGGTACCCCTGAGGCGTCGCTGGGAGCCATCTGAAGAATGGGCTCAGATTGTCAAGCGACATGAATACAATGACGCCTTCTTTTACCACGGAAGCCATGGTGCACTAGCCGCGGTCCGTTGGCGAAATTTCAAGCTGCAATTGAATCCCACACTCCAACTGTATGACCTGTCCAAGGACCTCGGAGAATCAATCTTGGTGCGTAATCGGGATATCTCGCGTAAGCTGCGTGGCATGGCAGTCATGTTCCAGGATGAGATGCGTCGAGATGCCCGAAATGCTGGTGAGTCAGTGCCCCTGGCGAATAAGAAGGGACGGACCACGATTGCGCCGCAGATTCTGTCAAGTTTGAATTCAAAGTTGAACGTCACCTATGCACGTTATGGTGAGCGAACTCTTGAGATGGACATCTATCGGCCGCAGGCGGAATGGGGCTCTCTGCCCGCCGTTGTTTGTATACACGGCGGTGGATGGGCAAACGGCAGTCGTGCGAATCATGCACAGCTGGCACAGGCGATTGCATCCCGTGGTTACGTGGCAGCGACGATCTCTTATCGCCTCAGTGGCGAAACACCGTTTCCAGCGCAGATCCAGGATTGCAAAGCTGCGGTGAGGTTTCTCAGGGCTAATGCAAAGCAATACGGGCTCAATGCTGACCAGATTGGCGCGATCGGTTTGTCAGCGGGTGGCCACTTGGTTGCTCTGTTAGCTACCTCTGACGGAGTACAGCAACTCGAGGGCAACGGTGGTAACGCGGGGATCAGTAGCGCGATCCAGGCAGCAGTGCC
>JAPOKD010000709.1 GCA_029977825.1 Planctomycetota bacterium
GCTGCTGCGACCGGATTTGAATCGGGAACCGGCAGTGTTACTGTTCTGGATGTCGACAGCCCAACCCTGACCTTGGAGATTGCTGAGACGGAAGTTGCCGAAGATGGAGTCGTTACCGCTACTGTTTCGCGGAATACAGATTCAGGGTCTGATTTGACCGTGACCCTTGCCAGTAACGATAACGGTGAGGCAGCAGTCCCTACGGAAGTGGTGATTCCAAGTGGTTCACTGAGTACCAGTTTCAATGTTGCAGGGCAAACCGATGGTGAGGTTGATGGGACTCAGACGGTACTTGTAACGGCGAATGCCGCTGGTTACGCCGAGGGTAGTGACTCAATCGATGTCACTGATATCGACTCGGAAGCAAATGATCTCTTTTACTTCTCACGTAAAAACAACGGCACTGTTGCTGGCGTTCTGTTCCAGAACGAAGACATCGTTGCTTACAACGGTAGTGAATTTAGGGTGTTCTTTGATGGAACACCGTGGGCGAGCGGGCTTACATTGGACGCGTTTTACATTCAGGATAGCGGTGATATCCTGATGTCATTCAGCGTTGCAGGAACGATAACAGGTGGATTACTTTCCTTTGATGATTCAGATATTGTCAGTTTCTCCCCGACCACGCAGGCTTGGGAGATTTACTTTGACGGAAGTGATGTAGGGCTTAGTAGTAATGGCGAGGATGTCGATGCTATAGGTTTTGCACCTGACGGCAGGCTGGTGATTTCGACAAGTGGTTCGAGTTCCGCGAATGGGGTGAGTTCCCGCGATGAAGACATGATTGTCTTCAATCAAACCTCATTGGGCGTAAATACTGCTGGAAGTTTTGACATGTACTTCGACGGTAGTGATGTCGGGCTTTCAACCTCATCCAGTGAGGATGTCGACGCGGTTTCGATTACAAACGATGGAACGATTTATATATCCACGGTTGGTAATTTCAGTGTCATTGGGACCAGTGGCGCTGATGAAGATGTGTTTGTTTTTGAGCCCGCGACTCTGGGGGCGAACACCAGCGGTACTTTCCTGCCAGGGCTCTATTTCGATGGTAGCGCATTTGGTTTCGGAAATGATGTCGGTGGTCTGCAAGTTGCTGATTCTCCCGCTAGTGGAGCGGATGATTCTGCGGAAGCAGCGCCTGGGCTTGGCGGCGCCGCACCTGATGGTCTGATGGTTATCATGGATTTTGAGCCAGTTGAGCCGCGGGAGGTTCTGGGGCCAATCACGTTTGCACAGTGGCAGTCGCTCACTAGCGGTGATTTTGCGTTGGTGCCGCCGAGTGAGGCTCCGCAAATGGCCGCGGATGATGATTCAGAAAAAACTTCCGATGAAGAGTCGCACTTGATGTGTCTGGATGAAGTGTTTTCCGAATGGGAAATTTGATCCAGGTTTGGCTGTTGCCAGTTGCTGATGCAATCTTAAACCAACAGTAACGCGTTGGTGGATTTAACGGCAAAGCCTTGCCCTCGGTGGCAGTTTGTCCTCGCAGGTGGTGCGGTAACTCAACGAAGCCGCAGGCATGTTCCTGACGAGTGACGGTTCGCACCGAGCCAGAATCGGAAAAATCTGAACACCATTCCAGAAGGGATGATTCGATCGTTTGTCGGGCTACACTGGTCGCCGTCGTGGCGACTTTCCATTTCCACAGCCATGTGTGGAAATGGGGTCATTAGCAGCACTGGTTCAGAGCTTCATCGACAATGCGGTCGTGTTCCTGTTTGGCTTCGATGAGGAATTCTAGTTGCTCGGCTGTAAGGAATCCCAGTTTCTTGGCGAGTTCACCGAAGAGCATTTTGCAGTGTTTCTGTTCATTGCAAACACGGACGACTTGTTCGGTCGTTAGGAGTCCATTCTGCACTGCGATCTCGCCAATCGGTTGGACTCGAAGTCGGATCGCCAAAGGTACTTCTTGCTGATTCGATTTCTGGAAAACCATCGGATGCTGCCCTGAGGTTAGAGAATCTGTGTGGCTGAATGAACAGCCCTGCCCAGTTGAACCGTACTTCGACAATTGAACTGATGGCGGCGTAAGCAAGTGCTTTTGTGGAAATACGTTCGCAGTGCTGTAACATTTTCAGGTCTTGACCCCCCACTCTGGCTGGAAGTGTGCGTCACGGGACGTTTTGGAGGTTCACGGAATTGGTCCACTCAACACCGATTCAGCAAGCCAATGTGAAATGAAAGCACTTGCGCGGCGTATGAGTTGTTGAGCAACTACGGAGCGATTCCAATCCGTGAGGATGTGGTTTTTGTGTTTGAGCGTTATAGCGTTATCCTGTTGTTCAGGTTTGATGCGTTGCAGTGGTGCGGACGTTGTTGTTTGCGTGAACCAGTCAACCAAGGTTGCTGGCTAATAGTCAACATTGTTTTGATGGAACGAAAGTACCTGTGGTCACAGAATATTGGGAATCGAATGTGAGTCGAAATTTATTGCATCCTCGCGATGAAATCATGAAGACGATGGAGCGAATCTATCGTTATCGGATGACCACTACCTCAGGTGGTAATTTGTCAATCCGTGATGAGGCTGGAGATATTTGGATCACTCCTGCCAGAATCGATAAGGGGAATTTGCAGCGCGGTGATATCGTCTGTGTTCGGTCAGATGGAACTGTTGATGGGAAGCATCGTCCCTCTTCCGAATTTCCCTTCCATCAATCGATTTACAAGGTCCGGCCTGATGTAAATTCCATTGTGCACGCTCATCCTGTTGCGCTTGTCGCTTTTAGTATTTGCCGTCAGGTTCCAGAAACCAGATTGTTCCATCAGGCTTATACAGTCTGTGGTCGGACTGGATTTGCAGAGTATGCTTTGCCTGGTAGTGCGACTTTGGGGAGCGTTATTGCCGAGCAGTTTCGCCATGGCTGCGATAGCGTTATTTTGGAGAATCATGGTGTGGTTGTTGGGGGGGATTCGCTGTCGCAAGCATTTCAACGGTTCGAGGCTTTCGAATTCGCGGCCAAGACGATTATCAAAGCGAATCAACTCGGAGCTGTTCGCTACCTGTCGGATAGCCAATTGCAGCAGGCGCAGGCGAGGACAATCCAGCTCGGTTCATTTGTCCGAGGGCATGCATCGATTCGAGAGCGGGAATTGCGAAAAGATCTATGCCATTTTCTTCAGCGGGGCTGTCAGCAACGACTGCTGATTAGCACCGAAGGCAGTTTTTCCGCGCGTCTTGATGACAAGTCATTCCTGATCACACCAACTCATCAGGATCGGGAGTTCCTCGATGTCGGGGATTTGGTCTTGGTGCAAGAAGGTCGCATGGAAGAAGGTAAAAAAGCAAGTCGAGCGGTTTTGGCACATCAGGCGATTTACCAGCGACACTGTGACGTCAACGCCATCGTTTTTGCACATCCGGTCAATGCGACTGCATTCAGTGTCACTGGGAGATGCTTTGACGCCAAGACGATACCAGAAAGCTATGTGTTCTTACGTGATGTTGCGAGTGTGAATTACGGAATTCAGTATCGGGATGACGTTCAGATCGCAAATTGTGTATCGAGGGATCAACCGGTTGCCATTCTTGAAAATGACGGAGTTCTGGTGACTGGAAATACCGTGCTGGATGCCTTCGATCGCTTGGAGGTTTTGGAAGCAACTGCAGAAGCCCTGATTAATTCCAGAGCCATCGGTGAGGTCTCCTCCATGTCGCCTGA